>DATJLY010000393.1:0-13668 GCA_035509095.1 Allostellaceae bacterium
CACGTTCCCCGCAACCACCTGCTCCAGCCCCGGCTCGTAGATCGGCATCTCCCCCCGCCGCAGCCGCGCAACCTTCCCAACATCCTTGTCAACGCACGTCACCTCGACCCCAAACTCCGAAAAACACGCCCCAGACACCAAACCCACATACCCCGTCCCAATCACACTTATCCGCATGGCTATTTCCTTCGCTGGACCAGAGAACGCGCAAGACCTGCGACAAATTCCGCTTCACGCCGGGGCGAAGGGTCGCCAAGCCCGGGCCTCACATTGGCACGGCCGCCGTGGCGGTCGCCACGCCTGAATTCGCCGGCCGCGTGAACCGCGCCTTAAGTGTTGGATCGCTGGCCCGAATCGTCGACGCCGTGGTATGCCTTTTGGCCCATCGCCCTGTGACGTCGCGACGCCTTGTCGCAGCATCAAGGCGCGCGGAGCCGCCATCGCTTGCGTCGCAGGAAACTTCATCCTAGACGGAAGCAGGCGGCGGGTCCGGCCGTTATACCGCGGATTATCGAGGTCTCATGACATCAGCCATCCTCGTGACCGGGGGCGCCGGATATATCGGCAGCCATACCTGCAAGGCGCTCGCCAAAGCCGGGTATGAGCCCGTCACCTACGACAATCTCAGCCGCGGACATCGCGAGTCGGTTCGTTGGGGGCCCCTTGTCGAAGGGGAACTCGCCGACCGCCGATCCCTGGTCGACGTCATGCGTCGATTCCATGTCGGGGCGGTCTTGCATTTCGCCGCTTATGCCTATGTCGGCGAATCGGTGACCGCGCCCGAGCTCTATTTCCAGAACAACGTCGCCAACAGCCTCGTCTTGCTCGAGGCGATGCGAGAGGCGCGGATAAGCGACATCGTGTTCTCCTCTACCTGCGCAACGTACGGCATGCCGGAGCGAATGCCGATCGTCGAGGAGACGCCGCAGCGGCCGGTCAATCCCTATGGCGATAGCAAGTGGATGATCGAGCGCATGTTGCACTGGTTCGGGCAAGCCCACGGGTTTCGCCACGTAGCGCTGCGCTATTTCAACGCGGCAGGCGCCGATCCCGACGGTGAGATCGGCGAGTGCCACGAGCCGGAAACGCATCTCATTCCGCTCGTGCTGCGCGCGGCGCTCGATCCGCGCGCGCCGATCAGCATCCTCGGCACCGATTACCCGACGCCGGACGGTACCGCGATCCGCGACTATATCCATGTCCAAGACCTCGCCGAGGCTCACGTTCTGGCGCTCGACCATGTGCGGAAGGCCGGTCACGACGCGGCGCTCAATCTCGGTACAGGACGCGGCCATTCGGTGCGCGAGGTGATCGACGCGGCCGAGCGTGTCACCGGGCGCGGGATCCCCCGGCGCGAGATGCCGCGTCGGCCCGGCGATCCGGCGGTGCTGGTCGCGGACGCGCGCCGCGCAAGGGTGGCCTTGAACTGGAGTCCCGGCCATTCCGGGATCGACGAGATCATCGCCACCGCCTGGTCCTGGCACGAACGCCATGACGCACACCCGATCGCATCCCGGGCCTCGACTTGATGCCGCCCGATATCGCCATTGCGACCGAGCTTGCGCAGCGACCGTCCGAGGACCTGGCGCCGATCCAGGTGCGCGGCAAGTTCTTCTTTGCCGGGGACGTGAAGTTCTTCGTCAAAGGCGTGACCTACGGCCCGTTCGGGCCGGGCTCGCATGGTGCGCAGTTTCCCGAGCGCGATGTGGTCGCGCGCGACTTCGCACTGATGCGCGAGCTTGGCGCCAATGTCGTGCGGGTCTTCACCGTGCCGCCCTTGTGGCTGCTCGATGCCGCCGCCTCCGAAGGGCTGCGGGTTCTGGTCGGCATTCCCTGGGCCGAACACGTCACTTTTCTCGACGACAGTGCGCTCCAGCGTGACATTCTGCGCACGGTCGTCGAGGCGGTGCGCGGCATGGGCGGCCACCGTGCCATCTTCGCCTATCTCGTCGGCAACGAGATCCCCCCCGACATGGTGCGCTGGCACGGCGCCGAGCGGGTGAGGGCGTTCCTGAAGCGTCTCGTCGTGATGGTGAAGGAGGCCGATCCCCACCGCCTGGTCAGCTACGCGAATTTTCCGTCGACCGAATATCTCACCGTCGACTTCACCGATTTCCTCTGCTTCAACGTCTATCACCACCAAGAGGCCGCGTTCCGGCGGTATTTGTCTCGGCTTCACAATCTCGCGGTGGACCGGCCGCTGGTGTTGACCGAGTTTGGCATCGATTCGATCCGCGAAGGCGAGGCCGAGCAGGCGCGCATCCTGTCCTGGCAGATCCGCACCGCCTTCGAGATGGGTGCCGCCGGCACGTTCGTCTTCGCGTGGACCGACGAATGGTTCACGGGCGGCCACGCGATCGAGGATTGGGCGTTCGGACTGGTCGACCGCGGGCGTGCGATGAAGCCCGCCTTCGGCGCGGTGCGCGAGCGGTATCGGGGGCCGATCCCGCCGACCCTGACGCGGGCGCCGCGCGTCTCGGTGGTGGTCTGCGCCTACAACGCCGAGCGCACGATGGAACCGTGTCTTGCCTCGCTCGAGCGGCTCAACTATCCGGATTACGAAGTCATTGTCGTCAATGACGGGTCGAAGGACCGGACGCTCGAGATCTCCGAGCGGTTCGGCTATTGCCGCATCATCAGCCAAGAGAACAAGGGCCTGTCGGTCGCCCGCAATGTCGGCGCCGAGGCCGCGACAGGCGAGATCGTCGCCTATACCGACAGCGATTGCGTCGCCGATGCCGATTGGCTCACCTATCTCGTCGCCAAGATGGAGGCGTCCGATCTCGTCGCGTGCGGGGGCCCCAATTTTCCGCCTCCCGAGGACGATCTCGTGCCGGCCGCCGTCGCGGTATCGCCGGGCGGCCCCACCCACGTGCTGCTGGCCGATGACGTCGCTGAGCATATCGCGGGCTGCAACATGGCGTTCCGCCGGGACGTGCTGCGCGGCCTCGGCGGATTCGACCCGATCTATCGCGCCGCCGGCGACGATGTCGATATCTGCTGGCGGCTCCAGGATGCGGGATACACGATCGGGTTCAGCCCCGCGGCCGTAGTCTGGCATTTCCGGCGCAACACCGTCCGCGCCTATATCGGTCAGCAGCGCGGCTATGGCAAAGCCGAGGCGCTCGTTTATTCGAAGCACCCGTTTCGTTTCAATCTTTTCGGCCAGGCGAAGTGGCTCGGCCGCATCTATGGCGATTTGTCGACGGCGCTGCTCCTTTCACGCCGGCCGGTGATCTATTCGGGCGTGTTCGGGCGTGGATTGTTCCAGACCCTGTACGAGCCGTCGTCGTCGCTGGCCGCCTTCCTGCCGCTCACGTTCGAATGGAATGTCATTGCCATCGTGCTGGCGTTTGCGGGGATTGTCGGCGGCGGGTGGATGTGGCTCATGGTTGCGCCGCTCGTCATGACCTGGGCGATCTGCGTCAACGGCGCGCTCAAGGCGCCGATCGACCCGCGGTTCCGAGGCCTCAAGGCGCGCGCGCTCGTGGCGCTGCTGATCTATCTGGGGCCCATCCTGCGCGGCTACGAGCGCATCAAGTGGCGGCTCAAGGAGGTCCGGCCGGCAGAGAGCACCGGCGGTCTCGAGCGCGCGATGCAGAAGCCGCGGCTCGCGCTCAAGGAGCGCACCTTTTATCTGTCTTATTGGAGCGAGACCGGTGCCGAGAAGGAAACGCTGCTCGGCGGCCTCATGCGCTTCCTGATACCGCAAAAATACTTCGTCATTGCCGATCAGGGCTGGGACGTATGGGATCTGAAGATCGCGCGCGGCCTATGGAGCCGCGCGCTCGTCCTGGTGTGCACCGAGAATCACGGCGGCGGCAAGCACCTGCTGCGCGTGCGCTGCGCCATGCGCCTGTCGCGCTTTGCGGCCTTCGTATTGCGCGCCTATGCGCTCGTGGTGGCGGCGTCTTTGATACTCGGCGCGCCGGTCTTTGGCGCCATCGTTGCGCTTATCGGGGTCGCCCACGGCATCGACATATCGATGCGGACCTATTCGTTCGGCAATCTCATGCGCCGTATCATCGAGACCGTTGCCCATCGGCAGGGTCTCATACCCGTGCAGCCTGCCGGAACATCCGCCGCGCCGGCACCCGAGGCGCGCGCGGTCTGAGGCCGGCGCCAATGCTTTATCTCACCAAGATGCTTCTTCCCTATCTCTGGCCCTATCGGCTGAGATTCGGGTGGGCATTGCTGCAGGTCTTCCTGATCGCGGGCTTCAACCTGCTGAAGCCGTGGCCGCTTCAACTCGTCATCGACCATGTTCTGGGCGGCACGCCGCTCGATCTCCCATGGCTCGGCGGCATGGCGAAGGGCGCCTTGCTCGTCACCGCCTGTCTCGGCCTCGTTGTGGTCAGTGTCGGTGCGGGCGCGCTCGAGCTCGCGCATAATTACACCACCATCGCGATCGGACAGCGCATGGTGAACGACATGCGAGGCGCGCTCTACGCGCACCTGCAGCGCCTGTCGCTTGCCTTCCACAGCCGGCAGAAGGTCGGCGATCTCATGTATCGGATCACGTCGGACAGCTTCGCCGTTCAGACCATGATCATGAACGGGCTGCTGCCGATCCTCTCGGCCGTCGTGCTGCTGGCCGGGATCATCGCCGTGCTGCTGCCGATCGACACGAGCTTGACCATCGTCTCGCTGACCGTGGTTCCACCGCTCTTCGCGCTCATCGCCGTCTTCAACCGCAAGATCAACACGATTGCGACGGACGTGCGCGAGCGCGAAAGCCACGTCTACACCCTGGTCCAATGGGCCATGAGCTCGGTCAAGCTGGTGCAGGCCTTCACCAAGGAAGAGGACGAGTATCGCCGCTTCATGGGGGCAAGCCGCGCGAGCCTCGGCGCCACGCTACGCCTCTATAGCTGGCAGACGCTTTATTCGGGAGCCGTAAATGGAATTGTCGCGGCGGGCACGGCGGCCGTCGTCTATGTCGGCGCCCGCTCGGTGCTTGCCGGCACGTTGTCGCTGGGCGAGCTCGTCGTCTTCATCTCCTACCTGGCGCAGCTTTATGCGCCCGTGAACCAGCTTACGCAAAGCTGGGGCCTCATCGCGGGCGCGCGGATCGGTGCCACGCGGTGCTTCGAGATTCTCGACACCGAGGCCGACCTGAAAGACGGCACGAAGACTTTCCCGTCCGAGGGCGCACGCGGCGAGATCGTCCTGCGCGGCGTGAGCTTTCGCTACCGTCCCGAAACACCGGTGCTGCACGAGATCGATCTTCGCGTCGTGCCAGGCACGCGGGTGGCGATCGTCGGTCCGACCGGGGCCGGCAAGACGACGCTCGTCGGGCTGCTGCCGCGGTTCTTCGATCCAAGCGCCGGCGAGGTACTGATCGATGGCGTCGATGCACGGGACTATCGCCTCAAATCGCTGCGCGGGCAGATCGCCATGGTGCTGCAGCCGCCGCTCGTGTTCCCGATCTCGGTGCGCGACAACATCGCTTACGGACGCTCCGAGGCGAGCGACGCCGAGATCGAGCGGGCCGCGCGACTGGCCCGGATCCATGACCTCATCGTCTCCTTGCCGCAAGCCTATGCCACGGTGCTTGGCGACAATGCCAACCTGTCCGAAGGCGAGAAGCAGCGTCTCACCATCGCGCGGGCGATCCTCCGCGACGCGCCGATCCTCATTCTCGACGAGCCGACATCCGCCCTCGACGTCGAGACCGAGGCCCTCGTCATCGACGGCATCCGCAGCCTGACGAAGGACCGCACGACCTTCACGATTGCGCACCGGCTGTCGACCGTGCGGAACGCCGATCTCGTCCTCGTGCTGCGCGACGGCAGGATCGTCGAGCAGGGATCCTTCGGCGAGCTGATGCGCCGCGGCGGGGCGTTCGCCGATCTCTATCAGACCCAGTTCGCCGACGCCGAGGCATCGGCACCCTGATCGCGCTGGTGGGTCGCCTCGCCGCGCTGCGGATCTCGGTGTTCTACGCCGCGTTCTTCCTCACGACGGGCATCCAGCTTCCGTTCTGGCCCGTGTGGCTCGCGGGCCGAGGTCTCGGCGCCGGCGAGATCGGCGCGCTGCTCGCGATGAGTCAGTGGATCAAGGTCGCCGCGAACCCGCTTTTGGGTGTCTTCGCCGACCGGGTGCGCGACCGGCATCGATTCATGGTGCTGCTGGGCGCGGTCACGGTCGGCGGCTACCTGTTGTGCGTGCCCGCGCGCGGCTTCGCGGCGCTCATACTGCCGACGCTCATCGTCGCGGCCGCCTCAACGGCGATGCTGCCTCTCGCCGACGCGACGGCGCTCGCCGCCGCATCCGACCATAGATTTCAATATGGTCGGGTGCGGCTTTGGGGCACCATCGCTTTCATCGTCGCGACTGTGCTGGGCGGCCGTGCGCTCATGGGGCGGTCAAGCGAGACGGTGCTCTATCTGCTTCTGGGCGCGATGAGCCTAGCCGCGGCGAGCTGCGCGCTTCTGCCGCGCACGGCGAGTCCGGCACGCGTCACTCCCAGACCTTCCTGGCGCGCCTTGCTCACGCGGCCGAACGTGACCGTCCTGGTCGCGGCGATGCTCATTCAATCGAGCCATGCAGTTTATTACGGCTTCGGCACTCTCTATTGGCAGCGGCTCGGCTTTTCGGACGCGACCATTGCCTGGCTATGGGCCGAGGGCGCCATCGTCGAAGTTCTGCTGTTCCTCGGCGGCGGTCGATGGGTAGAGCGGTGGGGTGCCGCTACGTTCCTCGCATTGGGCGGCGCCGGCGGGGTGATGCGGTGGATGCTCACCGCCTATGTCACGACGGTGCCGGCGTTCATCGCGATTCAGCCGCTCCACGCCCTGACGTTCGCGGCGGCGCATCTAGGCGCCATGCACCATATTGGCGCAACGGTCCCGCGGGAGCAGGCGGGAACGGCCCAGTCCTTCTATGCGGCGATGGTGAGCGGCCTCGGCCTCGGGCTCGCGTCGCTGGCCGCGGGCTGGCTCTACGCCGCTTGGGGCGGCAACGCCTATATCGCCATGGCGGTCATGGCGGGCCTCGGCGGACTCCTTGCGGCGCGGCTACCGGTTGGCAGCCGTCATTTGCAGCGGCGGTAGGAGTCGGCGTTGGCGGCGGCGAGCTGGGCGATATGGAGCCGAAATTGCGTCATGCCGAGCGAGTCCGCTTGTGCGAGAAAATCCGCCGACCGCGTGCACACGACCTGACGCAACTCGCGCCCGGTTTGCAGGGCGAACTCGTTGGCGATCTGGGTCATGAAGTTCTCGAGGCTCGTCTGCGGGCTGCGCACGCCATCGCGCTTGAAATGCTCGACCAGCGCGTGCTGGTAGGCGACGATCTGATCGCGATTGTGAACCGTGAAGTTGCGATAGGCTTCCGTGCCGCACGTGTCGCTGACGACCATCAGCTCGGCTTGATAGCGGACCGCCTGGTCGGCCTCGATTTCACCCGGATTGAAGCAGTGAGAGGTCTTGGAGGCCGCCGAAGCGCCATAGGGAAGCAAAAACCCCAGTATCGTCGCGGCTGCAATTACTCGTCTTGCTACGGGCTTCATGACCGGTCACTCACATTCTTGTGGGCGCTGCTTGCGGTAATTGGCGTCGGCGGCGCACCTTGTGCATGACATGTCCGCCTGCGCAAAGCACGATAAATCCACCGAGCAGAACGATGCTGATCTGATGGGCCAAATGGCCGAGCATGCGTTCCAGTGCCTGACCGCACGCGAAGCCGATGACCGTGAAAGTCCCCGCCCATAACAGGGCGGCGATCAGATTAAGGACGAGGAATCTCCGCCAGTCGATCCGGCTGACACCAAGCGCGAAGGACGAGAAATTCCGCACGCCGTAGATGAATCGGAAGATCAGGATGAAGATCGTGTCGAAGCGGTTGAGCCAGCCGAGCGCCATGTTGACGCGTGGGCGCCATTCCGGGTGTCGCTCCATCAGGCGGTGGCCGAACCGACGCCCAAGCCAGAAATAGCACTGGTCGCCCGCGAAGCTGCCGAGCCACGCCGCGACGAGCAGGTAGGGCGCGAACAGCATTCCCTGCGCCGCCGCGAAGGCAGCCAGAAGAACGAATGTCTCTCCCTCGAAAAACGTCCAGACAAAAGTGATCAGGTACGTCCACGAACCATGGTCGAGGATGAAACGCTCTACATCCATTTACTCGTTTCGCCTCCCCCAGGCCCGATTCTATGCCGGTTTGGATGACCGGTCGAGCAAAGATTGTTGCCTTACCGGTCGCCGCCGTCGCGAAGATCGAAGTAGCGTTTGATATTACTGAAGATGATCGCAACGGCCACGAGGAAGAGGGCCAAACCTACGCCGTAGAGTTCGCCGCCGACGGTCGCTGCCAGCGTGACGCCGATCAGGCCAAGCACGGCCAGGATGACGACGGTCACGAGCAGCGAATCAATGTCGGTCGAGGCGACCGGCAGCAAAAACCCGATCTCCCTGCCGTCCAGTTGGCGCTTCATCCGCACGAAAATGAGGATCGCGGCGACCACGAAGGTGGCGATCCCGGTCTCATAGGTGGCGCCTTCGGCGCCGCTCGCCGTGAAAAGTCCCAGCACCGCCGCCGCCGCCAGAAAGGCGTGGCCAAGCCAGGGTGCGACGAGCCGCCACACCTCGCGCCCGGAGAGTGCCGGCGCGATGGGCGGCGCGTCGTCATGTGCTTCGGTGTGAACGGGTGACGGGTGCGCCATGATCTCGATACCTGTGAGCGCCAGCAATAGATCACAGTCGCACGCGGCGGCAAGAGCCTTGCCCCGGGTTTGGCGAGGACGGATAGTGGGCATGCGAGGCGATCATGAGCAAGCTCCCCCTGTCCCGATTCAAGGTCATCGATCTGACCCGCGTGCGCGCCGGCCCAACCTGCGTGCGTCAGCTTTCCGACTGGGGCGCCGAGGTGATCAAGGTCGAGGCGTCCGAGGGCGATGGCGGCCTCGGCGGCGATCGGCACGGATCGGACTTCCAGAACCTGCACCGCAACAAGCGCAGCATAACGCTCAATCTAAAGAAGCCCGAGGGGCTCCAGGTGCTGAAGGCGCTGGTTAAGGATGCCGACGTCCTCGTCGAGAACTACCGTCCCGACGTGAAGTTCCGACTGGGCATCGACTACGAGTCGTTAAAGCCCGTGAACCCGCGGCTCGTCTATGCCAGCATTTCCGGATTCGGCCAGACCGGGCCTTATCGCGATCGGCCCGGCGTGGATCAGATCGCACAGGGCATGGGCGGCCTCATGTCGATCACCGGTCTCCCGGGCCAAGGCCCGGTGCGAGTCGGTATTCCCATCGCTGACCTGAGCGCGGGCATCTTCGCCGCGATGGGCATTCTTATCGCTCTCATCGAGCGGGAGGAGTCGGGCGAGGGGCAGTTCGTGGAATCCTCGCTTCTTTCGGCCCAGATCGCGATGCTGGACTTCCAGGCTTCTCGCTGGACCATGGACAAGGACGTTCCCGATCAGGCCGGCAACAACCACCCGACCAGCATACCCTCGGGCGTGTTCCGCACCAGCGATGGGCATATCAACATCGCCTCGGCAGGCCAGGAATTGTTCGCCCGCATGTGCAACGCGATGGGCTGCGCCAGCCTGCTCAATGATCCCGACTACGCGACGGGCAAGGCGCGGCGCAAGAATCGCGACCGGCTCAACGCCATCCTCGTGGAGGTCACGGCGACCAAGAGCTCGGCCGAATGGATCGACATCCTGAACCGAGCCGGCGTCCCGTGCGGCCCGATCTACAAGATGAACGAGGTGTTCGCGGATCCCCAGGTGCGGCATCTCGGCATCGTCCAGCCGGTCGAGCACCCAAGCCTGGGACACATCGACCTCATCGGCCAAGCCGTGACCCTGAGCCGCACGCCATCGCAACTTAGAAGCGCCACGCCCGAGCGGGGCGAACACACCGACGAGATCCTGCGTGGACTCGGCTACGACGCGGATACGGTCGCGCGCTTTCACCGCGATGGCGTCGTCTGAAGGAGATCGAACGAAATGCTGTCACCGACCGAGCGAATGATCGCCGAAATCGACCCGCCGATCGGCTGGCTCGTCTTCAACAACCCGGCGCGCCGCAACGCCGTGTCGATGGATATGTGGCAGGCGATTCCGACCATCCTCGACGCCTATGAGCGCGATCCCGCGGTGCGCGTCATCGTGCTCAAGGGCGCCGGCGACAAGGCGTTCGTGTCGGGCGCCGACATCTCGGAGTTCGAGCAGAACCGTTCTTCGCCGGAGGCGGTGGCGCGCTACGACGAGATCGGGAACACCGCGCAGTCGCGCATCCTCAACTCGCCGAAGCCCACGATGGCGATGATCCAGGGGTTCTGCATGGGCGGCGGCGTGGGCGTGGCGCTTTCCTGCGACCTGCGCATCGCGGCGGCGGGCGCGCAGTTTGGCATTCCCGCGGCGCGCCTTGGCATTGGCTACCGACTGGGCGGGCTCCAGCGCCTCATCGAACTGGTCGGCCCCGCCTTTGCGAAGGAGATATTCTATACCGCGCGCCGCTTCACCGCCGACGAGGCGCACGATATGGGGCTCGTGAACCGCGTCTTGCCCGAGGCCGAGCTCGAAACCTTCGTCCGTTCCTATTGCGCGATGATCGGCGACAACGCGCCCTTGAGCCTCGCCGCGGTCAAGGGCATCGCGGCCGAGCTCGCGAAGCTTCCCGACGAGGTCGACCGCGCGCACTGCGAAGAGCTGGTGCGGCGGTGCTTTGCCAGCGAGGACTATGTCGAAGGCCGCCGCGCCTTCATGGAAAAGCGCAAGCCGCAGTTCAAGGGTCGCTGACACCCGCGACGCACAGGCTGGAGCCGCCGATGCCCGATGCCTCCCGTGATCTCGCCACGCCGCAGACGATCCGGCTTGCCGATTACCAGGCGCCGGACTTCCTGATCGACACGGTCGATCTTGCCTTCGAGCTTGGCGAGGACGAGACGCGGGTCAAGGCGCGCTTGGCCGTGCGGCGCAATCCGGCTTCCGCGGAACGCGCCGCCCCGCTGCGTCTCGACGGCGAGGATGTGGCGCTCGTGTCGGTGGCGCTCGACGGCGAGGCGCTGGGCGCGAACCGCTACCGCCTCGACGCCGAGAGCCTTGTGCTTCCCGACGTGCCGGACCGCTTCACGCTCGACATCGAGACCCGGATCGAGCCGCAGAACAACACGCAGCTCAGCGGCCTCTACAAATCCGGCGGCAATTTCTGCACGCAGTGCGAGCCCGAGGGTTTCCGGCGCATCACCTAGTTCCTCGACCGCCCGGACGTCATGGCGCGGTACTCGACCCACATCGTGGCGGACAAGCGCCTCTATCCCGTGCTGCTGTCGAACGGCAATCCGGCCGGGTCGGGCGATGCGCCCGGCGGAAAGCACTGGGCGACGTGGGTCGATCCGCACCCCAAGCCGTCTTACCTCTTCGCGCTCGTCGCCGGCGACCTCGTCGCCCATCGCGACAGCTTCACGACGCGCTCGGGCAAGACCGTGCCGCTCGGCATCTGGGTCCGGCGCGGCGACGAGGACAAGTGCGCGCACGCCATGGCCTCGCTCAAGACGGCGATGAAGTGGGACGAGGACCGGTTCGGCCTCGAATACGATCTCGACGTCTTCAACATCGTCGCCGTCAGCGACTTCAACATGGGCGCGATGGAGAACAAGGGCCTCAACGTCTTCAACACCAAGTACGTGCTGGCAAAGCCCGAGACCGCGACCGACATCGACTATCAGGGCATCGAGTCGGTGATCGCGCACGAGTACTTCCACAACTGGACCGGCGACCGCGTCACCTGCCGCGACTGGTTCCAGCTGTCGCTGAAGGAAGGCCTTACCGTCTATCGCGACCAGGAATTCTCGGCCGACCAGGGGAGCCGCGCGGTGCGCCGCATCGGCGATGTGCGCCGTCTGCGCGCGGCGCAGTTCCCCGAGGATGCCGGGCCTTTGGCGCACCGGGTTCAGCCGGCGAGCTATATCCGCATCGACAATTTCTACACCGCGACCGTCTACAACAAGGGCGCCGAGCTCGTCCGCATGATCGAGACGATCCTCGGCCGCGACGGTTTCCGGCGCGGCATGGATCTCTACTTCAAGCGCCACGACAACCACGCCGTCACCATCGAGGACTTCGTCGCGGCGATGCAGGACGCCAACGGCGTCGACCTCACCCGTTTCCGCCACTGGTACCACCAGGCCGGCACGCCGCGGATCACCGTCGCGGACCGATGGGACGCGGCCGCGAACCGCTACGAGCTGACGCTCTCCCAGGAGACCGCGCCGACGCCGGGCGAGCCGACGAAAGAGCCGCTCCAGGTGCCGGTCCGCATGGGCCTTGTCGGCGCCGACGGGGCCGAGCTGCCGCTGCGGCTCGAAGGCGAAGCGGCGGCCACGGGCGCCACCCGCGTGCTGACCCTGGGCGAGGCGCGTCAGACCTTCCGCTTCGTCGACGTGGCGAGCCGGCCGGTTCCCTCGCTGCTGCGCGGCTTTTCCGCGCCCGTCCGGCTTCAGGGCCTGTCGCTCGAGCGGCTCGAGTTCCTGGCGCTCCACGACACCGACCCCTTCAACCGCTGGGAAGCGACGCAGCAGGTCGCGACCCAGATCCTTCTCGCCATGATCGCGGCACAAGGGCGCGGCGAGGCGGCGGATGTCGACCGCACGCTCGTCGCGGTGCTCGACGCGGCGCTAGCGGGCGCCGACAGCGACCCCGCTTTCACCGCCGAGCTTCTGGCGCTGCCCAGCGAATCCTACCTCGCCGACCAGCTCGCGACGGTCGAGGTCGACGCGATCCACGCCGCCCGTGACGCCGCCCGGCTTGCCGTCGCCGGCGCGCTCGCGCCGCGCCTTGCCGCTCTTTACGAACGGCTCGCCGATCCCGGCCCTTATCGGATCGACGGGCTTTCGATCGGCCGCCGCAAGCTCCGCAACACGGCGCTCTCCTATCTGGCGCTGGTCCAAGGCGAGGCGGGCGTCGCCCGCGCCAAGGCCCAGTTCGAGGCGGGCCGCAACATGACCGACGGGCTCGCCGCGCTTGCCGTCCTCGTCGATCTCGACCATCCCGCCCGCGCCGAGGCTTTGGCCCGGTTCTATGACCGCTGGAAGGGCGACGACCTCGTCACCGACAAATGGTTCAGCCTCCAGGCGATGTCGCAGCTTCCCGGCACCCTCGCCGAGGTCCGCGCCTTGACCCGCCATCCCGCCTTCGACATCAAGGTGCCGAACCGGGTGCGGGCGCTGGTCTCGGCCTTCGCCGACGCCAACCAGGTCCGGTTCCACGACCGCAGCGGCGGCGGCTACGAGTTCCTGGCCGATCAGGTCCTGGCGCTCGACCCGCTCAACCCGCTGATGGCGGCGCGGCTCGTCCAGCCCTTGGGCCATTGGCGGCGCCACGACCCGGCCCGCCAGGCCCTGATGCGCCACGCCTTGGAGCGGGTGCTGGCGACCCCGAACCTCAGCAAGAACACCTACGAGATCGCCTCCAAAAGCCTTGCCGACCACTAGGCCCGGCGAATTTCGCGACAATTGATAATCGCCGCCGCGTTCTTTCCACCTCCTTTTCCCGTGAATTGGGCCGAGAGAAGTACGCTTATACCATAAATAGCGTACATCGTCAAGGCGCGGCTGTTCAAGACGGCCGCTTCGGGAATGCCGACCCTTGGGCCGCCGGCCTGCGTCGGATTGTTGGAGGGAGAGGATGCCGAGATTGAAGGACAAGGTCGCCGTCGTCACC
>DATJLY010000394.1:0-4434 GCA_035509095.1 Allostellaceae bacterium
AGCGCGGCTTCCACTGGGCCTTGCGCGCGGCAAGCTCGGCATCGCTCAGCTCGACCGAGAGGGTCCCGGCGACGGCATCGATTGCGATCATGTCGCCGTCCCGCAACAGCCCGATCGGGCCGCCGACCGCGGCCTCGGGCCCGACATGGCCGATGCAGAAGCCGCGCGTGCCACCCGAAAAGCGCCCATCGGTGATGAGCGCGACCTTGTCCCCGGCCCCCTGCCCCGTCAGCGCCGCCGTGGTCGACAGCATCTCGCGCATGCCGGGGCCGCCGCGCGGACCCTCGTAGCGGATCACGAACACGTCGCCCGCCTTGTATTGCCGCTTCTCGACGCAGGCGAAGCAATCCTCCTCGCGGTCGAAGCAGCGCGCGGGGCCGCGGAATTTGAGCGCCATCCCCTGCATGCCCGCGACCTTCACGATGGCGCCTTGCGGGGCGAGGTTGCCGGTGAGCACCATCACGCCGCCGGTCGGCGACAGTGCCCGGCTCGTCGGCACCACCACGTCCTGATTTTCCGGCACCACCGTATTGGCGAGATTTTCCGCGATCGTGCGGCCGCTTACGGTGATGCAGTCGCCGTGCAGGTAGCCGCCATCCAAAAGCGCCTTCATCAGCACGGGCACGCCGCCGACGGCGTGAAGATCCTTCATTAGATATTTTCCGCCGGGCTTGAAGCTGCCGATATAGGGCGTGCGCTTGAAGATCTCGCCGACCGCGTGGATGTCGAAATCGATCCCCGCCTCGTGCGCCATCGCCGGAAGATGGAGCGCGGCATTGGTCGAGCCGCCCGAGGCCGCCACCACCATGGCCGCGTTCTCGAACGCCTTCCGCGTGGCGATGTCGCGCGGGCGGATGCCGAGCCGGATCATGTTCATGACGGCCGTTCCGGACGCTTCGGCATATTGGTCGCGCGATTCAAGCGGCGCCGGCGTGCCGGCCGAACCCGGCAGCGCCAACCCGATCGCCTCGCTGACGCAGGCCATGGTGTTGGCCGTATATTGCCCCGCGCAAGAGCCTGCGGACGGGCAGGCGTTGCACTCGAGCGTGTGGAGCTCTTCGTCGGTCATGAGACCGGCGCTGTGCGCTCCCACGCCTTCGAAAACGTCGACAATGGTGACGTCGCGGCCTTGGAAGCGGCCCGGCAGGATCGAGCCGCCATACATGAAGACGGACGGCACATTGAGGCGCAGCATCGCCATCATCAGCCCCGGCAGCGACTTGTCGCAGCCGGCAAATCCCACGAGCGCATCATAAGAATGGCCGCGCATCGTGAGCTCCACCGAGTCGGCGATGACCTCGCGCGACGCGAGCGAGGATTTCATGCCGGCATGCCCCATCGCGATGCCGTCCGTGACGGTGATGGTGGTGAACTCGCGCGGGGTGCCGCCCGCCGCCTGCACCGCGCGCTTTGCCGCTTGCGCCTGGCGCGAAAGCGAGATGTTGCAGGGCGCGGCCTCGTTCCACGTGGTGGCGACGCCGACGATCGGCTGCTTCAGCTGCTGCTCGGTGACGCCCATGGCATAGAACATCGAGCGGTGCGGCGCGCGCTCGGGCCCTACGGTGATGTGGCGACTGGGCAGCTTTGCCTTGTCGAAGGTCGGATTCCGTGCGTCATCGGGCATCGCGCCGCTCCCGTTCATCTGTCGTGGCCGGGGGCGACCTTACCGGGCGGGAATTGCCCTTGCCAACCCTCGCGGGGCGCGCGGCAGCAGCGCGTCGGCGCACTTTGATCTCCTTCTCTGCCCCTGTGGGGCGGAGAAGGTCGGAATGAGGTGGGGAATTCTCGGGCCCACGCCCTTGAATCCCCCACCTCTCCTAACCTCTCCGCCCTTTGGGGCGGAGAGAATTGAAGTCGGTCGGATCGGGACGGCGCTAACCGCCGGGCCAGAGCTTGGCGCTGGCGAGGCGTGCCCCTTCGACCAATGTCTCGAGCTTCGCCCACGCGATCTGGGGATGGACGCGGCTGCGGAAGCCGCAATCGGTCGCGGCGATCACGTTCGCGCGCCCCACCGCATTGGCATAGCGCAGGATGCGCTCGGCCACGTAGTCGGGATGCTCGATCACGTTCGTCGCGTGGCAGATGACGCCCGGCATGAGGATCTTGCCGTCCGGCAGCCGGGTCGTTTCCCAGAGATGGTATTCATGCTCGTGCCGGACGTTCGCGGCCTCGATCTGATAGCCCTGGGCATTGATCTTGAAAAGGCAGTGGACGAGCTCCGCGAGCGGGGGATCATCCGTGTGCGGCGCGTTCATCGATGACCAGCACATATGGTACCGCACCCTTTCGGGCGCGATGCCCCGGAGCGCATGGTTCAGCGCATCGACCGCGAGGCCGGCCCATTTGTCGAAGGCGGCCTTGCCGCTTTCCCCCGGAAGCAGGCGGCGGCGGCCGGGCAGCGATACATCGTCGATCTGCAGCACGAATCCCGCGTCGGTGACCGCGCGGTATTCCTCGTGCAGCGCGTCGGCGATCGCAAAATAATACTCTTCCTCCGATTTGTAATAGTCGTTCCGATAGCGGGTCGCGAGCATGCCGGGCGCAACGACCGGCAGGAACGCCTCGACGTGAGGAACACCTTCCAAGGCCTGTTTGAAGGTGGCGATGTCGGTGCGCACCTCGTCGGCTTTGTATTTGACCGGACCCTCGACGACGTGGTTCGCCGGCGGCTCGTAGGCGGTGCCGGCCGGGATATACATCTGGATCACGTTGGGCGGCGTCGTCACGCCGTTCGGCCCTTCGGTATCGGCGTAGAACTGGGCAAAGCGCTCGCGGTCGCCGGCCGAGGACGCGGTCTGGCCGGCGCGGCGAAAGAACGCGTCCTTGGTAGCCGAAAGCGGCTGAGCCACCACACCGTCGAGGCGCGATCTGGCATAGGCCCAGAAGCTGAGCTTGCTCATTTCGCCGTCATCGATTACGTCGACGCCGATGCTCGCCTGCCGGCGCACGATCTCGGCGACCGCGGTCTTGAGGCGCGCTTCGAGCGCGCGCTCATCCACCGGTTCGCCCGCGAATTTCTGGCGATACAGCTCTTCGAGATCGGGCGGCCGATGAAGCGCGCCCGTGTGCGTCGTCAGAATGCGATCGGTGCTCGATTTCACCCGCTCCCTCCCTGCTCACGCCTTCGCTGGCGACCAGTCATAGACCTGCTTCAGCGTTTCGCCCATCAGCGCCGCGCGGTCGCTGTCGCTGAGCCGGTCGGTGACGCGAAACGCCTCGACCCCGTCTTTATAGGTGAGCAGCGCCACGGCGCGCGTCCAATCGGTGCCCCACATGCAGCGATCGAGGCCATAGGCGTCAATGACGCGCCAGACCGGGTCCCAGATGTCCTTATAAGGGAACCGCTCGTGCGACAATGTGCAGGCGCCGCTGATCTTGATCGTGACGTTGTCGTGGTCGGCGAGCGACAACACCTTTGGCAGCTCGGCGAAAGGCTGGGCCGGCGGCGGCGGCGCGAAAGGCTGCGCGATGCCAAGATGATCGATCACCAGCATCGTCTCGGGATTGCGCGTCGCGAGCCCCGCCACCTGCTCGATCCGGCCCCAGATCAGGAGATTGACCGGCAGGGAATGGCGCGCGGCCGCGGCCAGGACCCGGTTGAGGCCGGGATCCGCCGGATCCGTCGCGGCATGGTTCAGCATGATGCGGATCGCGACCGTGCCGTCCATCGCTGCCCACTCGGCGATCGTGTCGGCGACGCCGGGATCCTCCGGATCGACCGGCTTGATCAGCCCGAACCGGCCCGGATGGGCCGCATGGACCGAGACCACATAGCTCGCATCGTAGCCATAGAGCGTGAACGGCGAGACCAACAGCGCGCCATCGACGCCGACGGCATCCATGGCGGCCACCATCTCGTCGCCGGTGACGGAAGGAGGGCCGGCGAGCACGGCGCGCCACGGGCGTCCCGGATGGTTGCGTTCATAGGAATGGACTTGCGCGTCGATGGTCAGCATTGGCTCCGGCCCTCCCGATGAGATCATCCCTCGGTTCGCGTCTCGGGAACATAGCGGACGAGCAGGAATGCGACGACCGCCGCTGAGGCCGCGACGAAGAGGAACGATGATCCATAATTCACGAGGTCCGCAAGGATCGCGAACACGATCGGGCTGATCGCGTTGCCGCCTTGGCCCGTGAAGCGCCACACGCCGAGGAAGGTGCCGCGCGCCTCGGCCGGCGCGACATCGGCGCCCACCGTCTGGATCGAGCCGCCGGTCATCGCCTGCATGGCGACGCCGCAGAAATAGATCGCCACGTACCACGCCAGCGACAAATGAAGGAACGCCGACGCGGCAAGCGCCGTCATCGCCAAGGTCACGCCGATGAAGCCCGGCACCATCGTCCGCTTCCTGCCGAAGCGGTCCATCATCCAGCCCGAGATGAACCCGATCGGCAGGGAAAGGCACGACGCGCCGGTGGCAAGATAGCCGATCT
>DATJLY010000395.1:0-2587 GCA_035509095.1 Allostellaceae bacterium
GGCCACGGGATTTCCCGGCAAGCCGACGAATGCCGCGCCATGGCCCGCCGTGCCGGGGATGACGCCCATGGCTACCGGCCGCCCCGGCTTCACCGCAAGCCGCCAAAACACCAGCCGGCCGATGCTCTCGACGGCGCTGCGCACATGGTCGGCTTCGCCGGCCGAGACGCCGCCCGACGTCAGCACCAGGTCATGATCGGCGGCGGCGGCGCGCAGCGCGGCTTTCAGCGCCTCGGGATCGTCGCCGAGAATGCCGAGATCGGTCATCTCGGCATTCAAGCGCGCGATCAGTCCGGCCAAGAGATAGCGGTTGGAATCGTAGAGCGCCGCGCGCGGCAAAGCGACGCCCGGCTCGACGATCTCGTCCCCGGTCGAGAATAAGGCGACGCGCACGCGGCGGCGTGCGTCGAGCTTGGTGAGGCCAAGCGCCGCGGCCAGAGCGATGTCCTGCGCCGCGAGCCGACGGCCTGCCGGCAACGCGATCGCGCCGGCCCTTATATCCTCCCCGGCCAGGCGCCGATTGGAGCCGCGCCGCAAACCGGCCGGCACCACGACGCAGTCGCCGTCAAGCCGGCAGTCCTCCTGCATGAACACGGTATCGGCGCCGGCCGGCATCGGCGCGCCGGTGAAGATGCGGATCGCCTCGCCGCGCCGCGCGGCGCGATCGAGCGGATGGCCGGCCGCGGCGCGACCCGTCACCGGTAGCACGCTGGGCTCGCCCGCCGTGAGGTCGGCGAAGAACACCGCATAGCCGTCGACGGCGGCGTTGTCGTGAGGCGGCACGTCGCTCGTGGATTCGAGCGGCGCGGCGAGGATGCGGCCGGCGGCGGCGGCGAGCGGAACGGTCTCGATCTCCGGCACCGGCAGCGACATCGTGCGAATCCGCTCGAGCGCGTCCGCACCCGGCATCAGCCGGTCGCCGAAGGCGAAGCAGTCATCGCTCAACGGTGCCATGAGCGGTCTCGAGCCGGCAGCGGACGATGATGAAGGATGCGATCGCCTCGACATCGTCAAGATCAAGGCGCGGCACCTTCAATCCGGCCAAAAGCGCGTCCGAGGCGACCGCCACGATGGCGGGATCGTCGACGCAGAGCA
Source organism: Allostellaceae bacterium (assembly GCA_035509095.1). GTDB lineage: Bacteria > Pseudomonadota > Alphaproteobacteria > ATCC43930 > CGMCC-115725 > DATJLY01. The sequence continues at coordinate 1,096 of DATJLY010000395.1, forward strand.
GCGGTTTGCCCAGCGAGGGACGATGAATCTCCAGCTTCTCGATGGGCTCGCGCTTGAATCCCTCGACGATCACCAGATCGACCGGGCTCATGTGGGAGAGAAGCTCGGCGAGGCCGGGTTCGGGCGCGTCGCGGTGCTCGTGCATCAAGGCCCAGCGCGACTGCGAGGCGACCATCACCTCGCGCGCGCCGGCCTCGCGGTGCTTCCAGCTATCCTTGCCGGGCTGGTCGATGTCGAATGCGTGGTGCGCGTGCTTCACGGTCGAGACGGTGAGGCCGCGCGCGACAAGCGTCGGGATAAGGCGCGTCACCAGCGTGGTCTTGCCGCTGCCGCTCCACCCCGCAAGGCCGAAGATCCGGGTCACGAGGCCGGGCTCGGGCTCGGCTTCGCTGCCTTGGCGGGCGGCGCGTCGTCCTGGATATGGACGAGACCCGCGCGCAGATAGTCCCAGCCGGTCTTGACGGTGAGCGCGCCGGCGATCCACAGCAGCGCTTCGCCGATCCACCGGACCGGCAGGTGCGGCGGCCCCGAATCGCCGACGAGCAGCACGGCGATCGCCACCATCTGGATCGCGGTCTTCCATTTGGCGAGGCCCGAGACCGGCACCGACACGCTCAAGCCCGCGAGATGCTCGCGCAGACCCGACACCAGAATCTCGCGACACAGGATCACCAGAGCGGGAAGAATGGTGGGCGCCGAGAAGCGCCGCTCCACGCCCAGCATGAACAGGGTCGTCGCGACCAGCAGCTTGTCGGCGATCGGGTCGAGAAAGCGGCCGAGTTCGGATTGCTGCTCCCAAGCGCGCGCGAGCTTGCCGTCGAGCCAGTCGGTCACGCCCGCGACCGCGAAAAGCGCACACCCGGTCCAGGGTCCGAGCGGCACGGGCATCGCGAAGGTTCCGATCACGAGCGGAATCACGACGATTCGCGACATGGTTAGAATGTTCGGCAACGTCGTGAACATGGGCGAAGTCTAGCCCTCGGCGTGAAAATGATCATAAACCTTTTTTGCGACCGCGCTGCTGATCCCCTCGACCCGCTCGAGATCGGCAAGCCCCGCGCGGGCGACCCCGCCGGCCGATCCGAAATGGTGCAACAGCGCCTTTTTGCGCCGCGCGCCGATGCCGGCGATCTCGTCGAGCGGCGAAGTGCCGATCGCTTTCAGCCGGCGCGCGCGGTGGGTCCCGATCGCGAAGCGGTGCGCCTCGTCGCGCAAGCGCTGCAGGAAATAGAGGACCGGGTCGCGTGGCTCGAGCGTCAAAGGCGGCTTGCCGGGCCGGAAGAACCGTTCGCGGCCGGCGTCGCGGTCCGGACCCTTGGCAATGCCGACGATCGGGACGTCCTCGACGCCGAGATCGTCGAGGACGCGCTGGGTGGCCGAGACCTGGCCCGCGCCGCCGTCGATCAGCAGCAGATCGGGCCACGTGCCGCGGGTTCGCTCGGGATCCTCTTTGAGCGCGCGGGCAAAGCGCCGGCCCATCACCTCGGCCATC
>DATJLY010000396.1:0-3577 GCA_035509095.1 Allostellaceae bacterium
CGATCTGCGGCAGCCCGAGAACGGCACCGCGCGGACCGAGTAAGAAGCAGCGCGGGTCGCCGGGCGCATCGGCTATCCGGTCGTCATCCGGCCCTCTTATGTTCTGGGCGGGCGCGCGATGGAAATCGTGCACGAGCCGGCGGCGCTCAGCCGCTATATGACCAACGCCGCCAAGGTCTCGGGCCGCAATCCCGTGCTGATCGACCGCTATCTTCAGGACGCGATCGAGGTCGACGTGGACGCGCTCGCCGATGGCGCCGACGTGTTCATCGCCGGGATCATGGAACATATCGAGGAAGCGGGCATCCATTCGGGCGACAGCGCCTGCTCGCTTCCGCCCTACTCGCTTCCGCCGGACGTGGTCGCGGACATCGAGCGGCAGACCGCCGCGATGGCCCGCGCGCTGAAAGTCGTGGGCCTCATGAACGTGCAGTTCGCGGTCCAGGACCGGACCGTGTTCGTGCTCGAGGTCAACCCGCGCGCCTCGCGCACCGTCCCGTTCGTGGCAAAAGCCACCGGCATTCCCATCGCCAAGATCGCGGCGCGTCTCATGGTGGGGGAGCGGCTCGGCTCGTTCCCGCTTGGGCGGCGCGCTCGGCACGAGCACGTCGCGGTCAAGGAAGCCGTCTTCCCCTTTGCGCGGTTCGCCGGCGTCGACCTCATTCTCGGGCCGGAGATGAAATCGACCGGCGAAGTGATGGGGCTCGACAGTGATTTCGGCCGCGCCTTTGCCAAATCCCAGCTCGGCGCCGGCACCGTGCTGCCGCTTCAGGGCCGGGTGTTCGTGTCGGTCCGGGACCGCGACAAGCCGGCGATGGTCGGCCCTTGCACCCGGCTCATCGAAATGGGGTTTTCGCTGGTGGCGACGCGCGGCACCGCCGACCTTTTGCGCCGGGCCGGATTGGACGTCGAAATCGCCAACAAGGTCCTCGAAGGCCGGCCGGACATCGTCGATCGGATGTTGTCGGGCGAGGTCCAGCTTGTCTTCAACACCACCGAAGGCGCCCAGGCCATAACCGACAGTTTCAGCCTGCGACGGACCGCGCTGACCCACAATATTCCCTATTACACCACTGTGGCGGGCGCCCGGGCGGCGGTTCAGGCGATTTCGGCCTTGAAGACGGGCAGTCTTGAAGTCGCTTCGCTGCAATCCTATTTTAGCGGATCGTACTAACCGACCCGTCGGGGCTGCGGGACGGGTTGGTGGGACCCCCCTTCGAAAGGCGCCAAGCGTCTCGATGAACAAGATCCCCATGACTGCGGTTGGATTCAACCGTCTGCAGGACGAGCTGAAGCGGCTCAAGACGGTCGACCGACCCTCCATCATCAAGCAGATCGCCGAAGCCCGTGCCCACGGGGACATCTCGGAAAACGGCGAATATCTCGCCGCGCGCGAGCGCCAGAGCTTCGTCGAGGGCCGGGTCCTCGAGCTCGAGGACAAGATCGCCCGCGCCGAAGTGATCGATGTGTCGCGGCTGTCCGGCAAGACGGTGAAATTCGGCGCGACCGTGACGCTCGCAGACGAGGAAACCGACGAAGAGGCGGTCTATCAGATCGTCGGCGAGGACGAGGCCGATATCAGCAAAGGCCGGCTTTCGGTCACGTCGCCGCTGGCGCGCGCGCTGATCGGCAAAAGCACCAGCGACAGCGTCGAAGTCGCGACGCCAAAAGGCGCGCGATCTTATGAAATCATGAAGGTTCGGTTTCGCTAGCGGTCTGGCCATCGACCTCGATCGGGACGCCGGGATCGTATTTCGACGTGCGGATGGCCAGCGAGGAGCGCACGTGCGCGACATTGGGCGCAGCCGTCAGCTTGGTGGTGAGAAAGCGCTGATAGGAATCCCAGTCGGCGGCGACGATCTTCAACAGGAAATCGGTCTCGCCCGCGAGCATGTGCACTTCGCGCACCTCGGGCCAGGTGCCGGCCAGCGCCTCGAACGACTTGAGGTCGGGCTCGGCCTGGCTCGACAGCCCCACCCCGGCGAACACCGTGACGCCAAAGCCCAACGCCTCGGCATTGATGTCCGCGTGATAGCCCCGGATGAACCCGGCCTCTTCAAGGGCCCGCACGCGCCGCAGGCATGGCGGCGCCGAGATGCCCGCCCGATGCGCCAGCGCGACATTGGTCATGCGCCCATTGGCCTGCAGGTCGCGCAGAATTCGCCGGTCGATCTTGTCGAGCTTGATACGCCGCATTCAACTTATCCTAATTGCGACGGATTATTGCGCGCGCCTCCCTCCAGGGCAAATTCCGTTTGACATTGTACGCATGACGTATTATATTGACGTACATGGTAGGTCCAGAGGTCGTCATGCACGGGCTTGACCCGCGCATCCACGGGTTCACTCGTGGATGGCCGGAACAAGTCCGGCCATGACGATTCCGTTGACATCGGTCCCCACTGTCTGGGCGGTGCATGACGGCAAGATCGGCATGGCGAGCCAGGTGATCGGCTTGGCCCAGTCGGTCGGCTGGCCCTTCGTCGAAAAGCGGCTCGACATCAGGGCGCCTTGGCGCCATCTGGTCCCGCCGCTGTGGTTTCAGCCATTGTCGGCACCAGGAGCCGGCGGCGACCGGCTGGAGCCGCCCTGGCCCGACCTCATCATTGCGTGCGGCCGCAACTCGGTGGCGCCGGCGCTGGCCGTGAAGGAAAGAAGCGGCGGCCGGACCTTTTGGGTCCAAATCCAGGACCCCCGCTTTGCCCGCCGGCGCGCGGATCTGCTGGTGGTGCCAAGCCACGATCCGGTGACCGGAGCCAATGTCTGCACCACGCTGGGTGCGGTCCACCGCGTGACGCGGACGCGGCTCGAAGAGGGCGCGCGCCGCTTCGCACCGCTCCTTTCATCCCTGCCCCGGCCGCTCGTTGCGGTTCTCATCGGCGGCGACAATCGGGTCTATCGCTGGCCGCCCGACCGCTTCGCCGCCTTCGTCGATCAGCTCGCGGCTCTTGCCCGGGCGGGGTACGGCCTGGCGATCACGCCCTCGCGACGGACCAGCCCTGCTTACGACACGATGTTGCGGGATCGGCTCAAGGATAATGGTGCTTATGTCTGGGACGGGTCGGGGGAAAACCCTTATTTCGGCCTGCTGGGCCTTGCCGATGCGATCGTGGTGACCGGCGACTCGGTCAACATGATCAGCGAGGCGGCGGCCACCGGAAAGCCGGTCCATGTGGTGGCGCTGGAGGGCGGATCGGATAAATTCACCCGCTTCCACCGGGCCATGGCGGAGGCCGGCATCACCCGCCCGTTCGAGGGCCGGATCGATGAGTGGCGCTATCGGCCCCCCGACGACCAGGAGCGGGCGGCGGCCTTGATCCGCGATCGCCTGACGCGGCGCCCGCAAGAGCGGGTCGCCTGAGATGGCGCGACGGGTCGGCCTGTTCCTGGCGCTGTTCCTGGTGCTGTGCGGCGGGCTGGTGCTGTGGCCGGGCATCGATCTGGCGGCGAGCGGGCTGTTCTGGTCGCCGGATAGGGGGTTCTATCTTTCAGGGTGGCCGCCTTTTCGCTTGGTAAGAGACGCCATCCCGATCCTGGTGGCGATTATCATTTGTCTATATTCGGCACTCGCGATCGC
>DATJLY010000397.1:0-13868 GCA_035509095.1 Allostellaceae bacterium
GACCGACTATCCGATCAACGACGGCTCGTTCCGCAGCCTCAAGGCGATCGTGCCGCCAGGCCGCGTCGTGAGCGCCGTCCGCCCCGCGCCGATGCGGTGGTGGATGACATTCCCGATGACGATCGTCGACACCGTCTTCAAGGCGCTGGAGCCGGCGATCCGCGACCGCGTCATCGCGGGCCATCATGCCGATCTGCTGGCGGCCTCGTTCTACGGCATCAATCCCAAGGGCAACGAGCTGTTCATCGGCAATTTCGGCCCGCTGGGCGGCGGCTGGGGCGCCAAGCGCAACGAGGACGGCATCTCGGGCGTCGTGTGCATCAATGACGGCGACACCCACAACAGCCCCAACGAGCAGGTCGAGACCAAGTTCCCGGTGGTGGTGGAAAGCTATTCCCTCATCCCGGATTCGGGCGGCGCCGGCAAGCATCGCGGCGGCCTCGGCCTCGAGCGGGTGACGCGCGCCCGCTGCAACATGACCTTCGGCAGCCAGATCGAACGGGCCCATTGCAAGCCCTGGGGCCTTGCCGGCGGGCTCGAGGCGACCGGCAACGAGATCGGCCTGCGCTATGGCGATAGCTGGAAAGAGGATTTCCCCAACGCCAAGGTCATGATCGCGCCGATCAAGCCCGGCGACGCGTTCCGCCTGCGCTCCGGCGGCGGCGGCGGCTATGGCCCGCCCTGGGAACGTGACGTGGCGGCGGTCCAGGAGGACGTGCGGCAAGGCTATGTGTCGGTGAAAGCGGCGGCCGAGCTGTACGGCGTCGCGGTCGATCCTTGGACCTTTGCCGTCGACGAGGCGGAGACACGGCGCCTGCGCGCCGCGCTCGCGACCACGGCAATCAATCCTTCAGCTTGACGCTGAGCGACAGCCCGCCCGAGCCGCAGCATGGGCATTGCAGCGCGACGAGGATCTGCTGCTTCTGCTCTTCGGTGATGTCGGCGCGCTCCAGCATCTCGCGGATCTGCTGCTCGAACACGGTGTGGAGCGGCTGATCGCTGAAGGTCAGGCCGCTGTCGTCAGGCTCGTCTGTCATGGAAGTAAGATAGACCAATTCCATCGGCTTCCAACCCCCCATCCTGACCCCTTTGAGCCGCAAGGCCGCAGTCGCGCGCGGTTGACGAAGGGGAGGGATTGGCCTGTTATCTGCCGTCATAGGACGCCGAAGAGCGCCCATCCGGGAGGTAGAGAATGGCCGAGGCTCGCACTGTCGACGTGACGCGGCTCATTGACGAGCGTGGCGTCAGCTCGTTCCAGGTCTGGCTCGTCGTGTTCGCGTTTTTCGTGGTGATGATCGACGGGTATGACATCGCGGCGCTGGGTTTCGCCATCCCTGCGCTGGTCAGGGATTGGCATATCACCGACCAGGCGTCGCTCGGTCCGGCCTTGAGCGCGAGCCTTCTGGGCATGCTGGTCGGCGCGCCGGCGCTCGGCGCGTTGGGCGACCGGGTCGGGCGCAAGATCGCCATCGTCCTTTCGTGCGTCCTCTTCGGCGCCTGCACCTGGCTCACGGTCCTGACGACGACGATCGGACAGATCGCGCTGCTCCGTCTTTTCGCCGGCATCGGCATTGGCGGCTTCATGCCGAACATCATCGCGCTTGTGGGCGAATTCGCACCGCGCCGTTTCCGCGCGACCCTCATCATCGCGAGCTTTGTGGGCGTGGGCTTCGGCGGCGGCATTCCGGGACCGGTGGCGGCGCTTTTGGTGCCGACCCACGGCTGGCAGATCCTGTTCACCATCGGCGGCGTCGTGCCTTTCATCGTGGCGGCGGTGTGCTGGATCGGGCTGCCGGAATCGGTGAAGTATCTCACCATCACGCCGTCCCGTCGCGACGATCTGTTGCGGATGCTGAAGCGCATGCGGCCGGAGCTCACCTTCGGGCCCGAGACGCGATTTACGATCGGGGATGAACGGCAATATCGCGGCTGGTCGCCGAAGCATCTCTTCGCGGATGGTCTGGGGCTCATCACGCCGCTTTTGTGGAGCCTCTTCATCCTGAACCTCATGGGCTATTTCTTTCTGGTGAGCTGGACGCCCTTCGTGCTGTCGAGCGCGCATCTGCCGATGTCGAAGGCGGCGCTGGCACAAACCATGTTCCAGCTCGGCGCCACGATCGGATCCTGGATCATCTGCGTGCCGCTCGACCGCAAGGGGCCGTCCGTGATCACGATTCTTTTTGCGCTCTCGGTGCCGTTTGTCGCCGTCATTGGCTATGTCGGCACGATCTCGGAGCCGCTGCTGATGGCGGTCGAGTTCCTGGGCGGGTTCTGCGTCCTGAGCCTCCAGGCCGGGCTCAATGCGACGGCGGCTTCGATCTATCCAACCTCGTTCCGCTCGAACGGCACCGGCTGGGCCTTGGGCGTCGGGCGCGTCGGCGCGATGGTCGGGCCGGTGGTCGGCGGCGCGCTCATCGCGATGCATCTGCCGGTGGGACAGCTCTTTGTCATCGCCGCCATCCCATTTCTCGTCGGCGCCATCTTGTGCTTCTGGATGCGGCAGCTTTATGTCGTGCGCTTCAAAGGGACGGGGTTGGGACAGCGCGCCGTGCTCGATGCCGCCGCGACGCATGCGTGAGGATCGGCGCTACCAGGCGACCACCTCGACCGGCATTCCGCGCGCGGCGTGACGCGTCCAGGGCGTCGGATTGACCAGCACCGCCCGATCCGCCCAGCGCATGAGCGGGAGATCCGAATGGTGGTCGGCATAGACGACGACGTGCGTCCCTGCGCGCGCCGCGCCTAGCCATTCTTCGATCCGGTGGCATTTTTCCGGGCCATAGCAATTCACGCTGGCAAGCCGTCCGGTGAAGCGGCCGCCCGCGTCGCGCTCGGCGACGGTCGATAGCGACTGCTCGATCCCGAGCCCGGCCGCAAAGCGCTGCACCAGGAAGTCGAAGTTCGCCGAGAGCATCACGGTTCGGTCGCCCGCGCGCTGATGCGCGCCGAGCGCAGCGAGAGCGCCGGGCCGCATCGCGCTTTCCATCACGCGCGCGACGAAGGCATCCGCCATCGCCCCGACGCTCGCCTCGCGTGCGCCGCCGAAGATCGAGCCCAGCACCCGGGCCTTGAGCCACGCATTGTCCCGCAATCCGGTTTCATAGAGAGTGGCATCGAGCGGCAGCCGCCCGCACCGGGCCAGGCGCCATGGCCGCCGCGCGAGATACCACGGCACGAAGAGGCGGAACGTGTCGCCGCGCGTCAGGGTCCCGTCGAGATCGAAGACGGCGAGCGTCGCCACGTTGCACCAATCGGCATTTGTACGGCGCCGCAACATCGGCTGGCATCGCCTCTTGGGTCAAGGGCGAATTCGCTCATGGAGAACTTGCCGAGAACGCCATTGACGGGCCGGGCGGGCGGGCCGTACGTTTCCTTTTCGAGGCGCGGCGGAACCGCCGGAATAGCGGGAAAGGACGGCATTCATCATGGCCGACATCTTGGTTTGCAGGGAAGGGGAGATCGCCGACGGCGGCGTGCGGGTGGTACGCTCGGGCGAGGTCGAGGTAGGCGTCATTCGGCACGCCGGCAAATATTATGCCTACCGCAACTGGTGCCCGCACCAGGGCGGTCCCGCCTGCGAAGGCGTGAGGATGCCTCAAGTCGTCGACATGGTTGGCAAGGACGGCATGTTCCTCGGCCAGAAATTCGACGAGTCCGACATGCACATCGTCTGTCCCTGGCATGGTTATGAATATCATCTCGCGGACGGCACGCATGTGTGCAATCCGAAGGTGCGGCTTCAGAAATTCAACGTGACCGAGCGCAACGGTGAAGTTTATGTCGCCATCTGAAGGCGACCGCGCGGCACGGGTTTCCGAGCTCGCGAGCGAGCTCTCTGCGATGTTGTCGGAGGCGGTCGACGAGAATCGCCTGGGCGACGTTCCGGACGACGCGCTGGGTCAGGTGTTTGCGGCGGTCGTTCGGTTCTATGGCGCGAAGTGCCAGGACGGCGATGCGCCGCCGCCTTTCGCGCGCAACATGGGCGTGACGGTAACCGACGTGATGATCGGCTGCACCGCCATGCTCGAGGCCGTGAACTCGCTCGTGTTCGAGCTCGGCTTGTGGCAATCCTGGACCAGCCTCGGCAAGCGCAAGCAGCACGTCGACAACGACGCCGAGATCCCCTCCTGAGAGGAGAAGTGGCATGGATACGGTCAGCGTCCGCGAAGCCTCGCTCGAAGAATTCGATACACCCACGCTCCTCGCTCACGCGGCCGAGCAGGCGGCCAAGCGCCGCTACGAGGAATTCTGCATCATCGATGTGGATTCCCACCACTACGAGACCGAATCCTTCAAGGAGATCCTGAACTACATCGAGGATCCGATCCTTCGTGAATCGACCCGCGCCCAGGGCATGCGCGATGGCGGGATCACGTCCTCGCGCGGCGGCTATCAGGAAATGGCCGGACGCGTCACGCGCTATAAGGGCCGCCTCAAGGAGAAGACCGAAGCCGGGACCCACCGCGACATCGCGCTGACGCGGCGCTGGATGGACGCGTTCGGCGTCGATCAGACCTGCCTTTTCCCGACCCCGATGCTCTCGCTCGGCCTGACGCCGCGGGTCGAGGTCGAGGTCGCGCTCGCGCGTGCCTACAACCGCTGGCTCATCGATCACGTCACCTCGGCCGAGCCGCGGATCAAGGCGAGCCTCTATCTTCCGTTCAATGCGCCCGAGGAATGCGAGCGCATGATCGAGGAGCTGGGCGAGAAGCCGGGCGTCGTCGGGTTCTGCGTCACGGCGCCCCGCTACAAGGGCGTGTGGGACAATTGCTATGCCCGCACCTACGCAATGCTGCAGGAGCGCAATCTCCCGCTCGCGTTCCATTCCGGCTTCATGTGGGGCGGCGACCGTACCATGGAGCTGTGTAACCGCTTCATCGCGGTCCACGCGCTGGGCTTCACCTGGTACAACGTCGTGCATCTCACCAACTGGATCTGCAACGGCATGCCGGAGCGCTATCCGAAGCTCAAGGTGCTGTGGATCGAGAGCGGCCTTGCGTGGCTGCCGTTCCTGATGCAGCGGCTCGACAATGAGTACATGATGCGCAGCTCGGAGGTCCCGCTTCTGAAGAAGAAGCCCAGCGATTACATGCGCGACATGTACTACACCACCCAGCCGATGGAGATGGTGGACAACCGCAAGGCGCTGGAGCTCACGTTCGAGCTGCTGAAGGCCGAGACGCAGCTTCTTTATTCGTCCGACTATCCGCACTGGGACATGGACCTGCCGAGCACGATCTATGATCTGCCGTTCCTGTCGGAGCAGGCGAAGCGGAACATCCTTGGCGAGAACGCGATACGGCTCTTCAACCTGAAGCCCACGCTCGCGGAGACGAAGCTCGCCCGCAAGGCGATGCGGACCGCGGCGCAGTAACGGGTTCAGGTGGCGGCCGGGATCTTTGCGCCCGCGAATTCCGGCATGATCTCGGCGGCGAAGAGCCGCAGCGTCTCTATCGACGGTCGCGGATCGACCAGCAGCACGTATTCGACGCCTCCTGCCTCGAGCCGGCGCAGCCTCGCGATGATCTCGTCGGGCGTGCCGAGAAGCGGCGCATCGTCGATCTCGATCGGCGGCCCCGACATGTCGCTGAGGTTGGAATAGCGCGCGGCCCCCGGCCCGCGGGCGAGGCCGCCGATATTCTTCAGCACGTTGTAACGGATCTGCAGCGCCGCTTCGCGTTCGGACTCGGTGCGCACGATCTGAAGGGCGCGTGACGCGCCCACCATCGCCGGTTCGTAGGCGCGGCCCGCTTTCGCGCATTCGTCGCGGAACGCCTTGACGCGCGCGATCGTCAGGTCGGTCGAGCCGATCTGGTCGAGCAGCAGGTTGAAGCCTTCCCGCGCCGCGCGCCGGATCGATTCCTCGCTTCCCGCGCCGAGCCAGAAGGGCGGGTGCGGCTGCTGCACCGGCGCCGGCTCGACGATGATATTGTCATAGTGCCAGCGTTCGCCGTGATGCGAGAAGCGCCCTCGGTTCGACCAGGCGGCGCGGATCACGGTCATCGCCTCGTCGAACCGGGACGTGGCTTCGTCCTGAGGGATGCAGAAGCCCGAGAATTCGTAATCGCGATACCCTTTGCCGACGCCGAAATCGAGCCGGCCATTCGACAAGAGATCGAGCGTCGCCGCCTGCTCGGCGACGAGAACCGGGTTGTGCCAAGGCAGCACCACGACGGCGGTGCCAAGCCGGATCCGGTCGGTCAAGGCCGCCAGGTAGCTCAAAAGATTGAGCGAGGCCGAAATCTGGCCGAAGCCCGTGAAATGATGCTCGACGATGAACATGCCGACAAAGCCGAGCCGCTCGGCTTCGCGCACATAGTCGATATAGTCGCGGTAGCCGGAGCTGTCGCCTTGCGGACCGCCGCCTCGCGCGCGCCCGCCGCCGAAGAGACCGAATTTCATGCCTGGCTCCGCGCACTTGCCTCGCGGGCCCATGGTACCGGGTCGGCCGGCGGATGGGAAACCCCCTCGGTGGTCATAGAATGAAGCTCACGGCCCCCAGCGCGCCCAATTCCTCGGCATCGAGGATCGCGCGCCGCTCGGCGATCTTGAGCATGCCGTTCTCGCGCCGCAGCTTGTAGCGGTACTGGCCGACGAAGACGCGGACATCCTCGCCGCGCCGGAACCGATGCAGGATGAAGTTGGCGCTTGCCTCGATCCGGTCGCCCGCCGCGGCCGTGACGCGCACGTTGCCGATGAGGCGCCGGGTGCGCGAATGGGGGTATTCGGCGTGGCAATGCGGGTCCTTGATCCGCCGCACCCGTTCTTTCAGACGGGCATTGTTGTCGGCGATCGTGAACAGCGCGGTGCGGTGATCGGCCTCGGGCTTGTCGTTGGGCGGCACATAGTACGAGGCATCCTCGGTCAGCAGCGTCATCCACTCGTCGAGCTGCCAGGTATCGAGCAGCTCCGCCTCGCGGAAGAAAAGATCCTCGATCTCGGCGCGAAGCGCGGCGCTCATTCTCCGGCCTCCATCAGCTCGCTCCAGCGGCGCCAGAACACGCGGACATGGCCTTCGTCGGTGTTGAGCTGATCGGCCGCATCCTTGCCCATGCCGCGCGAGAGATCGTTCCAACGCACCTCGCGCCAGGTGCGATAGCCCTGCTGCAGCAGCTCGAGCGCCGCGACGTCGTCGGGCGTCGCGAAGCCGCCCGGACCATAGAAGGTGAGGAAGGCATCGAGCCGCCGGGCGCGCTGTTCCGCCGTCTCCTCGACCGGCCCAAGCGCCCAGGCCGTGACATGCATGTGGTCCGGCGCCGTCGGGAAGAAGGTGCGCACCGTGAGCGACGAGCCGTCATTGACGACCAGGTTCGGGAAGACCACGAGGTTGCGGTTGGTGTCGGCGACGCGTGCCGCGCGCGCTTCGCCGAGGCGCGCGACCAGCTCGGCGCGGATCGCGGCGATGTCGGGCTTGGCATCCTCGCCATAGATCGAGATCCACGCGGCGACCGGACGGCCGCGGAAGTTGGGATTGTCGGTGGTGAGATGGCCGTTGCCGAGATCCTTGCCATAGCCCTTGGTCGGCAGCAGCAGGCCGGAATCCTTGGGCGGCCGCGTCGTCACCCCGGCAGAGCGCATGTAGTTGAGCCAGGTCGAATGAGTCGCCGGCAGGTGATAATCGTCGACGCTGTTCTCGACCAGAAGCTTCCAATTGGCGCGGATGTCGTATTCCTGGACCCCGGCGATGATCTCGAGCCGGCCGGAAGGCGACTGCTCGGTGACAAGGTCGATATAATCCTTGGTGCCCGCGAGATAGGTTTCGAGATCCGGAGCCTCGGGGTCGAGATTGAGGAACCAGAAATCCCGGTAGGCCGCGAGCCGCGCCACCGGCACGAGCCCGAACCGGCCCTTGTCGAAATGGGGACCATAGGCATCCTCGCCCGGAACGGCGACGAGCGATCCGTCGCCGTCATAGGTCCAGCCGTGATAGGGGCAGGTGAAATAACGCTGCTTGCCTTCGCGCTCGACGCAGACCGTGGCGCCGCGATGGCGGCAGGAATTGAGGAAGCAGCGCACCTGCCCGCCGGAATCGCGACAAAAGATAATCGGCCGCCCGGCTGCCATGCGGGTGCGATAGGCGCCCGGCTCGGCAATCTCGGAGCCGTGGCCGACATAGATCCAGCACCGGTCGAAGATGAGGCGCCGCTCGCGCTCCAGCACCTCGGCCGAGACGAGCGCCTCGCGGTCGACCGAGAAGGAGAGATTGGCGCGGTCTTCGACGACGAAGCGGCGGGTCATAGGCTCCTCTCACCAATGGCCGACTTTGTCGCGGGCCGGCGCGAGGCGCAAGGCCGCCCGGCGCGACCGCCGATTGACCGGCCGAACGCGCGGTGCTTCAATCCGGCAGCTTCTTTCTAGGAGAGTCGGCATGAGCGACGCCACGACGCTGGAGCGCACCAAGATGAAGCTCGCCATCGCGACGGCGAAGGATCCCCATTATGTCGAGGGACGCCGGTCCTTCTTCAAGTATCGCGATTTGGGCGTGACCGAAGGGACCGGCGGACGCATGCGGGCGCAGATCACGTCGGCGACGGCGCCGATGGACCGGGAGACCGGCTGGCACTACCACACCTGCGAGATGCAGTTCGTCTATCTTCTGCGCGGGTGGGCCGATCTCGAGTTCGAGGGCGGACGCAAGGTGCATCTGACCGCGGGCGACAGCCTCATGATCCCCGGCGGCGCGCCGCATCAGGAGCTCCGGACCTCGGACGATTTCGAGATTCTCGAGGTCTCCGTGCCGGCGGAGATGGGCACCGTTCCCTGCGACCCGCCGGCGTGAAGTTCGAGGACTGGCCGCTCGCATCCACCCTTCTCGCCGAGCCCCTCAAGGGCCGAGGCTATCGCATCACTGTCCGCGACCTCGTGCTCGCGGTCAGCATTGGCATTCATGCGCACGAGAAGCGTCAGCGCGGGCGGTTGCGCGTCAGCGCCGATCTTCTCGTGGGCGCCGATCTGCCGCCACACGATGATTTCGCCGGCGCGCTCAACTACGAGATCATCGTCTCGGGCATCAAGGCGCTCGCCGAGGCGAAGCAGCACATCAATCTGATCGAGACCTTCGCCGACCGCGTGGCCTCGCTCTGCCTCGGCGACCCGCGCGTGCTGGCGGTCCGCGTGTCGGTCGAAAAGCTCGACATCTATCCCGAGGCCGACAGCGTCGGCGTGTTGATCGAGCGCCGGCGCGCCTGATCAGCCCGCATCGGCAATGGCGCGGGCGAGCGCGATGGCCTGGCGCGTTGCGGCGACATCATGCACGCGCACGATCTGCACGCCCTGGCTCAGCCCATGAAGCGCCCCGGCGAGCGATCCCGGCACACGGTCGCCAACCGGCGCGCCGCTGATCCCGCCGACCAGCGACTTGCGCGAGAGCCCGACCAGCACGCCCGTCCCGATGCCGTGGAACAGCGCGATCCGCGCCAGAATCTCGACATTGTGCCGCCGCGCCTTGCCAAAGCCGATGCCGGGATCCACCACGATGCGGTCCGCGGCAATGCCGGCGGCGCCCACGGACGCCACCCTCGCCGAGAGATAATCCGCCACGTCGAGCGATGCGAGCGCATAGCGCGGATCGTCCTGCATCGTTTGCGGCTCGCCCTGCATATGCATCAAGACGACCGCGGCGCCGGCCCGCGCCACGATGCCCGGACTCGCCGGATCACCGGTGAGGGCGGTCACGTCGTTGACGATGCGCACACCCGATGCCAGCGCCATCGCCATCACCGATGCATGCCGCGTGTCGATCGAGAGGGTGGCGCCCAACGCGGCGAGCGCGCGCAAGACCGGCTCGACACGCGCGATCTCTTCCTCGGGTCCGATCGGCGCCGCGTGGGGCCGCGTGGACTCGCCGCCGATATCGATGATGTCGGCGCCGGCGGCAAGCATGGCGCGGCCGTGCGCAACGGCATCGGCCGGATCGAGAAACGCGCCACCGTCCGAAAAGCTGTCAGGCGTCACGTTGAGAATGCCCATCACCAGCGGCCGGTCGAGCGCCAGACCCGCCCAGGGAGGCCGCGGCCTGGACAGCGCATCGAGGCGGCGCTCGATATCGGCCTGAACGGCCCGCCCGGCGACAAGCGCCCATCGGCGCAGCGCGTCGAGCGACGCGAACGCGGTTTCGATTTGTCCCTCTCGCCGCACCAGTATCTCGACCGCGGCAAAGGCGGCCGGACCGCCGGCGAGGGGAAGCGCCTTGCCGGTCTCCACGGCCTGCCTTGCGACCGGCCCGCCAAAGAGCCCGACCGGCCGCAACCACGCGGGCGATACGGGCGGAGTCAACGCATCGAGGGGGACGGAGACGAGGGAAGACTCGGGCATGAGGCCGAGTGTGGCATGGAGCGGAACGCCGCACCACGCGCCCTTGGCACTTGCGTTCCTTGCAGGGCCGTTATGTTCCGGCCCCCCTTTGCGGGACCCGGCCGAGTGCCCATTATATGCCCAGAACGCCGTTTCGGCGTTTCCTCCCTGAACTTGGGCCGCCTTTGTTGCGGCCCATTTTTTTGCATGTTGTCAAAGACTTAACGAGCCTTCGTCCGGCCTGTCCCGCGATGCCTCCAGGCGGGCCTGCGCAATTTTGTGGCCAAACGCGAGCCAACGGCCTTGGCACTGCCGGCCAGGATGCCCAACACCGCTGTCGCGCGCGCGGCGGGAATTTCCGGCAACCACCCGGTCCGGCGGGTCCATATCGCACCTGCGAAAGACCTTGCCATGACGGATTTGGGTCGTTAGGTTTTAACCAATTGTCGCCGATTGTTAAGCATACTCGGTGATCAAAGGCGGCGCGTACGCCGCACCGTTTGCTGAAGGTCCCACGGGGGGACGAGTTGGTAGGAATGACGCCCGAGCGGTACCGAAGCCGCCAGGCGTAGGGGGCATCACAACGGGCTTGGGGGATTATGATTAATCAGTGCATGGCGTTTGGGCGGCGGGTATTTGCCGAACGGCAATTCCTGCTTCGAAGCGGCGACAAGGTCCGATATCTCTGTCTTCCAGGGTGGCTTCAGGCCACTGCGGTCATGATGGGACTGGTCGTCATCGCGAGCGTCGGTGGACTGGCCGGGGCCTATCACAACCTCCACAAGGCGATCCATCGCAAGGAAGCGGAGATTTCCGACGCTTCGACGCGCGCTGCCGCGCTCGCCATGTTGCGTCAATCGCTGGCGGATACCGACGCGCAGTATGAGGCCATGTCGCAGCAGTTCGACGACATGAAGCAGCAGCTCGTCGAGGCGAACGACCAGAACGAAGCGATGCGCAACGAGATCGAGGCCGCGGAGGCCCGGGTGGCGGTGCTCGACAAGACGCGGCTCGCGCTCGAGGCCCGGCTCCACGGAGCCGACCAGACCGCGGCCAGCAAGACCGGGAACGTGACGCAGCTGACGAAGGAATTGGCCCAGAGCCGCGCCGAGATGCATGACGCGGAGGTCGCGCGGGACGGGCTGCAAAAGAAGCTGGCACAGCTTCAAAGCGATGCCGCGAACGCCACGGGCCGCGCGAACCAGCTTAAGGCGACACTCGCCATGCGCGAGGACGAGCTGCGGCGCCTTGGCGAGAACCGGGCGCGCATGCGCGCCCAGATCGATCAGCAATACGCGTCGGACAATCCGATATCGCTGCCAGGCTATGGCAGCCAGCTCGAGCGGCTGATCGCTTCCACCGGTCTGAATATCGAGAAGCTTTTGGGCCGGCTCGATACCGTGCCGCCGAATGAAGGCGGTCCCTTCATCGCGGTCGGCCCGCAGCTTGCCAGCGCGCAAAACACCCAGCGCGACAAGCAGCTCGCGATGCTGGTGCAGACGCTGCCGCTCTCGGCGCCGCTGACGCATTACACGCTCGAAAGTCCATTCGGCGAGCGGATCGATCCGATCCGGCACCGCGAAGCCTTCCATCCCGGCGTCGATTTGAGCGCGCCCTATGGAACGCCGGTCCTTGCCACGGGACCGGGCACGGTGACCTTCACGGGTGACGCGGGCGAGTATGGCCGCATGGTCGAGGTCGATCACGGCCACGGCATCGTGACGCGCTATGCCCATCTGCACCGCATCCTGGTCGCGCGGGGTCAGACCGTGCGCGCGCATCAGGAAATCGGTCAGCTTGGCAGCACCGGCCGCAGCACCGGCCCGCATGTTCACTACGAGGTGATCGTCGACGGCATCCAGCTCGACCCCGCAAAGTTCCTCGAGGCGGGCAGCAAGGTGACCCAGATCACGGCGAAATAGGGTTGCGGGCGAGCGCGGCCGCAAAGGCCGCGCCGTCGACATTGCCGCCGGACAGCACCACGGCGACGGTGCGGTTGCGCACCGGGATCTTGTCCGCAAGGACGGCGGCGAGCGCGGCGGCGCCACTCGGCTCCGCCACCAGCTTGAGATGGAGAAAGGCCACCGCCACGGCGCGCTCGACCTCCGCGTCGGTGACCGAGATGCTCCCCGCCAAAAGCCGCTGCGCCAGCGCGAAGGTCAGCACGCCCGGCGTCGGCGCCAGCAGCGCGTCGCAGATGGAGCGCCGGGTCGGATCGTTCGCGACGCGTCTTCCGGCTGCCAGCGAGCGTGCCATGTCGTCGAGCCCTTCCGGCTCGACAGCATAGATTTTCGCGCCGGGATGCGCCTTGGCGAGCGCCAGCGCGATGCCGGTGACGAGTCCGCCCCCGCTGCACGGGACCAGGACCGCGTCGAGCGCTTCCGTCTGCGACGCGAGCTCGAGCCCGATCGTGCCTTGACCGGCGATCACCCGGGCATCGTCATAGGGCGGCAGGAGATGGGCGCCGTGTTCGGCGGCGATGGCCCGTGCGATCGCCTCCCGGTCCTCGCCATGGCGGTCGTAGAACACGATCTCGGCGCCATGGAAGCGCGTGTTCGCGACCTTCACCGCCGGGGCGTCGCTCGGCATGACGATGGTCGCCCGCATGCGCAGCAGCGCCGCGGCCGCCGCCACGCCCTGCGCGTGGTTGCCCGACGAATAGGCGACGACGCCGCGCCCGCGCGCCTCCGGATCGAGCTGGGCCAAGGCGTTATAGGCGCCTCGGAACTTGAAGGAGCCGGTGCGCTGCAGGCACTCGGCCTTGACCAGAAGGCGCCCGCCCAAGGCCGCGTCGAGCGCCGGTGACCCAAGGAGCGGCGTGCGCACGGCATGAGGGGCCAGTCGCACCGCTGCCGCTGCGACGTCTTCCGCGTCGGGCAGGCGCGGCTCGGCCATCAGCGGTCAGCGCCGCAGATCGCTTGCGAGCGAGAAGGCGAGGCCGTGATCGCCGATGCGGTAGCGGTACATCTGAAGATTTTCGAGGACGCGCTGTACATAGTTGCGCGTCTCCGCGACCGGGATCGATTCGATCCAGTCGATCGCGTCGACATTCTTGGTGCGCGGGTCACCGAAATCCTGCATCCAGTCATGAACCCGGCCGGGCCCGGCATTGTAGGCCGCCACCGCCAAAACATAAGAGCCCGAAAAATCGTCGAGAAGCCCGTGCAGATATTCGCGTCCCAGCGTCAAATTGTACCGCACGTCGCTCGTCAGCCGCCCCACCGAGAAGGGAAGGTGCAAGGTCTTCGCGATGTGGCTCGCCGTCGCCGGCATGAGCTGCATCATTCCGCGCGCCCCCGCGGTGCTGACGGCCGCGTGGTCGAAGGCGCTCTCTTGCCGGGTCATGGCCAGAACCAGCGGCCGCTCGACCGGCGCCCCGGATGGCAGCGACGTCACGGGATAGCCTTCGTCGAGCAGCGTCACGCCGGCATAGCTCGCGCGCTTGGCCGCCGCGATGGCGAGGTCCGGACGGTCGATCTCGGTCGCGAGCCGCGCCACCAGCGCATACTGCGTCGGCGTCTTTGCGTCCTCGGCAAGCTGGCGGACCAGGCGGAGCACATATTCATCGGCATCGA
>DATJLY010000398.1:0-2842 GCA_035509095.1 Allostellaceae bacterium
GCTGGGTCGCCGATGTCTCGACATGGATCGCGGTGAAGGGCGCACGCAGCCGGTCGGCGAGCCGGCGGGCATAGCGCACGAGCGCCGCGCCACCGGGATCCTCATTGATGCATACGAGCACACGCTCGCCCGCCTCCCAGGGGCCCTGGATGGCATGCGCGCGCATGTAGTTGACCATCTGCTCGTCGACGCTTTGCGCGGTACGGCGCAAAGCGAGCTCGCGCAAAGCCGTCAGATTGCCGGGCAGGAAATAATGGCGCACGGCGCGGTCCGCCTGCGCCGGGACGTAGACCTTGCCGTCCTTGAGGCGTTTGATCAGGTCCTCGGGCGTGAGGTCGACCACCTCGACCTCGTCGGCGCGGTCGATGATCGAATCGGGGACCGTTTCCCGCACGCGGATGCGCGTGATCCGGGCGACCACGTCGTTGAGGCTCTCGAGATGCTGAATGTTGAGCGTGGTGAAAACGTCGATCCCCGAATCGAGCAGCTCTTCGACATCGAGATACCGTTTCGGGTGCCGGCTTCCCGGCGCATTGGAATGAGCAAGCTCGTCAACCAAAACCAGCTTCGGCCGACGCTTCAGGATCGCGTCGATATCCATCTCATCGAGCCAGCGGCCTTTATACTCGACGCGGCGGCGAGGGACGATTTCGAGCCCATCGAGCAGCGCTTGCGTCTCCGATCGGCCGTGCGTCTCGACGAGGCCCACGACGACGTCGACGCCTTCTAGGCGCTTGGCGCGCCCCATGGTCAGCATCTCATAGGTCTTGCCGACACCGGGCGCAGCGCCCAGAAAAACCTTGAGACGGCCGCGCCGCTCCGACTCCGCCTGTTTCAGCAGCGCGTCGGGCGAAGGCCGGGCTTCGCGGTCGGGCCGGTCGTCCATGACCGGCGCATCATAGCATTTCGCGCCCTAATGAAGTGGGCGATCCCCTGCCCTATAATCGGCGACGGAGACGCTCACCCGGACTCGAGGCTCGTTGGAGGGGGACCAAGTGGCGACACGCCAAAGGCGTTCGTCCCGCTATCGCCTCGGTGTCGATGTCGGCGGAACGCATACCGATCTCGTGCTGCTCGATGCGAAGACCGGCACGATCGCGGTCGAGAAGGTCGCGAGCACGCCGCGCAACCCCGCCTTGGGCGTGCTCGCCGGCATTGCCCGGTTCGCGGAGCGCGGCATGGCGCCCGACGCCATCGAATTCTTTTCGCACGGCACCACCATCACCACGAACGCACTTCTCGAGATGCGGGGCGCCAAAGTCGGGCTTCTCATCACGGCCGGGTTTCGCGCGGTCCAAGAGGTGCAGAGCCAGGCGCGCGACGGCAATCCATTCGACTATTTCTATCGCAAGCCAGAACCGATCGCCCCACAAAGCCTGACGCGCGAGATCGCGGGCCGCATCGATTGCGACGGGGCGGAGCTTCTGCCGCTTGACGAGGAATCGGTCCGCCGCGCCGTGCGCGAGCTCGTCGATCGCGGCGTCACCTCGATCGCCGTCTGCTATCTCTTCTCCTATGCCAATCCCGCGCACGAGGAACGCACCCGCGCGCTCATAGAAGAACAACATCCCGGCCTGCCGATCTCGCTCTCATCCTCGGTGCTGCCGCGCATCCGCGAGTGGCCGCGCCTCTCGACCACCTTGCTCAATGCCTATCTCGAGCCGGTTCTGGTGGCCTATATCGCCCATCTCGACCGCGGCGTCGATGGCGCCGGGATCGGCACGCAGCAGCGTTTTCTGATGCAGTCGAACGGCGGCGTGATGCCGTTTCGCGCGGCGGTCGGCGGCGGCCGGACGGTCTATACGCTGTTCTCGGGCCCCGCCGCAGGGGCGCAGGCGAGCGCCTATCTCGCACCCGCCGAGGCGAAGCGCGGCCTCATCACGCTCGACATGGGCGGTACCTCGTGCGACATCGCGTTCATCGCCGGCGGCGCGCCGCTCGAGGTGACGGAAGTGACGGTCGCGCGCCGCCCTCTGGGCGTGCCGGCGCTCGACCTCACCAGCATTTCCGCGGGCGGCGGCTCGATCGCCTGGATTGACACGGGCGGATTCCTCACGGTCGGGCCGCGCAGCGCCGGTGCCGAGCCCGGCCCCGCCTGCTATGGCCGTGGCGGCGCGACCCCCACCGTCACCGACGCCGATCTGGTGCTGGGCTTCCTCAACCCGGACTATTTCCTCGGCGGCGCGCAGCGGCTCGACCAGGCGGCGGCCGAACGCGCGATCGAGACCGCGATCGCGAAGCCGCTCCGCCTGAGCGTCGAAGCGGCCGCCGCCGGCATCCGCCGCATCGTCGACATGCGCATGGCCGACGAGGTCAAAGTGTTTGCGGCCAAGCGCGGCGTTGACGCCCAGGACTTCACCTTGCTGCCGTTTGGCGGCGCGGGCGCAGTCCATGCCGCGGCGGTCGCGGCCGAGCTTGGCGTCACGCGCATCCTGGTGCCGCCGCGGCCGGGCGCGTTCTCGGCGCTGGGGCTGCTCTGCACCGACGTCCTGCACGACTACATCCGCTCCGAGTTGAAGCCGTTGGAGCAGGTCGAACAATCCCACGCCGACGCGATCTTCCGGGCCTTGGCCTCTCGTGCCGGGGCGGAGCTCGAAGCGGAGGGCTTGAGCCCGCGCGCGGCGCGGCACGAGCGCTCGCTCGACATGCGCTATACCGGCCAGGGCTACGAGCTGACCGTGCCGATGGTGGGCTCGCTCACCAAGACCCGGGAGCGGTTCGACGAGATGCATGCGGCGATCCATGGCCACGCCGCGCGCGAGCGGCCGGTCGAGATCGTGAGCTATCGGCTGAGGGTCAGGGTGCCGGCGCCCAAATACCGGCCGGTGCCGGCCCCGGCCGC
>DATJLY010000399.1:0-3800 GCA_035509095.1 Allostellaceae bacterium
TGAGCCACGTGGTCCACGTTCCGGGCGTTTTCGACATGGGCCCGGCGATCAAAAAACTGCTGCGCCGCAAGGACGTCGATGCGGTGGTAATGATCGGCACCGTGATCAAGGGTGACACCGGGCACGACGAAATCGTCGCGCAGGCCGCCGCGCGCGCCTCCGCTGACCTGGCGCTGCAATTCGACAAGCCGGTCGCGCTCGGAATGACCGGGCCGGGGATGACCCGCGAACAGGCGCTCGACCGAATCGATAACGCGCGCAACGCGGTCGAAGCGGCGGTGCGGATGGTGCGCACGCTCAAGGAAATCGGCGAATAGCCGCACATGGGACGCCCGCGGCGTTCGAACAGCGTGCCCTAGCGGACCAGTTCTGCTGACAGCCTCTCAACAGGGCGCTGTTAAAAGATCGCCATCGCCGCCGTTGAGACGCCGTGGTCGAGTTTTTATACTCGGACCGTGGTGGGGACGTTGAATGATGCGGGAGAAAGGCGCGCGCACACTTTCTCGACGCGCGCGGCCGCGCGTATCCTCGCAATCTCGCCCGATCGAATCCGCTATTGGGTCAAGCGCTCGCTGGTACGGCCGGTCAAAGGTGGCCGCCAGATGCGTTTCGGTTTCGACGATCTGCTGGTGATGCGCCTTGCCAAGGAGTTGCTGCCCACGCGGCATCATCTTGATCCGGTGCGCCGATGCCTGGAGCGGGTGCGCGGAATGTTTGGACCGGCGCGGCCGGTCACCTCGCTGAGGCTAGCCAATCACGACGGACAGATCGTGGTGCGCGACGGCAGCGTGATGGTTGAGGCGCTGAGCGGTCAGATACTGCTCAACTTCGGCGATCCGCCCGCCCCGGGCAAGGTCGAGGAACGTTTTGGCCCGGCGCGCGTGCGCGAGCGTTTCGAAGAGGCGCGCCAGCTTGCCGAGAGCGATCCCTTACGCGCGCTCACGCTGTACGGGGAACTGCTGGGCCGCGAGCCGGGGAATTTCGAGGCTCATATCGACCTCGCCGCCCTGCTCGAACGCGAAGGCGACTTGGCGGGTGCGCTGCGAGCGCTGCTCGGGGCCGCGGCGATTATTCCGACCAACGCCGACGTTCACACCCGGCTTGGCCTGCTCTACCGCCGTCGCGAGGATATACAGAGCGCTCTCGGGAGCTTTCTGCGCGCGACCGAATGCGACCCGCTGTCGCTCGCGGCACATCGCAATCTTGTCGAGCTGTATGAATTGACGGGCCGCAAGCGCGAGGCGCTGCGTCATCTCGGGATGGTCCATCGCCTGACCCGCGTTTAACCCGCATCTAGCCGCCACCTTCGCGGCGGGATCTTGTAGCTTGACCTGACACGACGGGATTTTTCACCTCTCCTTGTCCCAGGAGAGGTCGCCGCGAGCATCGCGAGCGGCGGGAGAGGTCGATTCTCACTGGGACAGAGGGATTTTAAGGGGATTCTGAAATCAGTAAGAGACCTCTCCCTAACCCTCTCCTCAGACAAGGCGAGGGAATCGAAGGCATCGCGACAGTTACGCAAAGCTCTCTTGTCCAAGGAGAGGATAAGAGATGTCCAGCGCATGGGTTATCCAAATCTCTGGAATAACGGCCGCGTTTGAACTCACCTGCCTGGCGGCGATAAGCTTTGTGTGATGCCCGACAAGACTTTGAAGCAAATCGACGTGTTGCGCCACGAACTCAAGGCGCTGCGCTACATCCTCGACAACTTTCACGCCGGCAAACTTCCGCCCGCCGCGCTGCCGCCGCGCGAAGACTTTCTCTCCCTGCAGGCGCGGACGATTTACGAAACCATCCTGAACGCCTCAAGCCGCGAAGCGGCAGAAACGCAGATCGGTGAGATGAGCCTTGACGACGTCGACATCCAGTCGTTCCTGCGCTTAAGCGGCGATCACTACTACACCTACCCCGCGCTGGTGCACGAGCGTGCCGAAGCGTTGCGCGCCGGCCGGCTCAGGATCGAAGCGGCTTGAGCGCGCGCGCCGCGGAACGCACTGCAACTCCTGCTCGATCTCGGTTGGCGATGCGGCGAATGCGTCCAGGTCGGGTTCGAGGTCAGCTCCTGCGGTGCGTCTAGCGACCGCCGCTCCGCTCTCCATCAGCATCGGCATCGAGCCTCGCTCCGGCAGTGCGTATGCGAGAACAGCCAACGCACGCCGCGATTCTCAAACGCCACGGAAAACTCGAGCAAGATGAGCGCAGCGAATCTCCAGAGCGTCACGATCGAGGACCTCGAACTTGCGCGCGAGCGTCTGGCGGGAGTGGTCAAGCCGACTCCGCTAATTCATAGCGAGACGCTTTCGCGTATGCTCGAGGCCGAGGTCTACCTAAAGCCCGAGAACCTGCAGAAGACCGGCTCGTTCAAGATTCGCGGAGCGTACAATAGAATCGCGGCGCTTTCGCCTACCGAGGCCGCGCGGGGCGCGGTCGCCGCGTCGGCCGGTAATCACGGCCAGGCGCTCGCCTGGGCCGCCTCGCGCGCAGGCGTGCGCGCGACAATCGTAATGCCGACGACGGCGGCGATCGCCAAGATAGACGCGACGCGCAGTTATGGCCAAGCCGTCGAACTTGCGGGCATCGACTACCGCGAGGCCCGCCGCGCGGCCGCGGAAATCGGCGCGCGCACCGGCGCGCTGTTCGTCGACGCTTACGACGATCCGTTCGTCATAGCCGGCCAGGGGACCGTCGGTCTGGAGATCGCCGCCGAACTCGCGCCCGACTTCGTACTGGTGCCGGTGGGTGGCGGCGGCCTTATCGCGGGCGTGGCGCTCGCGCTCGCCGCTCATGCCCCGCGCACAAAACTGATCGGTGTCGAGGCCGCGGGGTCGGCGCAACTGAGCCTGAGTCTCGCCGAGGGAGCGCCCACCACCGTGCCGACCGCGGTCGACACCATCGCCGACGGCCTTGCCACCGGACGCGTCGGGCGTCTGCCATTCGAAATCGTGCGCGACCGCCTCGACCGCGTGGTGACGGTCGACGACTTCGAGATCGGCGAGGCGGTGCTGCTGATGCTTGAACGGATGAAGTTGCTCGCCGAGGGCGCCGGCGCGGCGGCGCTGGCGGGTGCGTTTAAGCTAGGCCGCGCGATAGCCGGTCGACGCGTGGTGATCGTGGTGAGCGGCGGTAATATCGACGTCAACCTGCTCGACCGGATCATCGGTCACGGACTGGCCAAGGCGGGGCGGCTGATGCGGTTGATGGTGGAGATGCGCGACCGGCCCGGAGAGCTGGGGCGGTTGCTCACCGTGATAACCGAGCAGGGTGCCAACGTGCGGGCGATCCAGCACGATCGCACGCGGCGTGACGTGCGGATCGGCGGCGCACGCGTGACGCTGGAGCTCGAAACGCGCGGCCACGACCATATCGAACGTATCCGCGAGGCGCTCGTCGCACAGGGCCACAAGGTGGTGGTCATTGAAGGTTGATCGAAAGCCGATCGAAAACTGATATGGAAACCATCCTCGACGCGCACTGTCACCTGGCTGACCCGCGACTCTATCCGGATCTCGACGGCGCACTGGCGCGCGCGGCGGAGGCCGAGGTGGGCACGATCATCGCGGTCGGCGCGATCGATACGATCGAGACCGACCGGCTGACCGTCGAAATAGCCGAACGTCATTCGCACGTTTTCGCCGCCGTGGGAGTTCATCCGCATAACGCCGCCGATTGCGACGACGCGCGCGTCGCGGCGCTCACCGCGCTTGCGCGCTCGCCGAAAGTTGTCGCGATAGGAGAGACCGGCCTGGATTTTCACTACATGCACTCGCCGGCCGACGCGCAGGAACGGGCGCTCCGCAGGC
>DATJLY010000400.1:0-5505 GCA_035509095.1 Allostellaceae bacterium
CCCAGCGCGACCGCGCCGCCCGCCAGCACCGCGGCGATCTCGACAAGGAGCGTCGCTGGCGGACAGATGAGGAGATCGCACGCGACCGGCTCGGTCCGCGCCCGCCCAGCGACCGCACGCGCGAGCGCCAGCGCATCGGCCCTGAGGCCGTTCATCTTCCAATTTCCCGCACAGAGCTTGCGCATCGACACTCCATTCCGATGCGATAGTCTAGCACCCGGCGGGCATTGATGCGGAGAGAGGCGTTTCATGGCGACCTTGGTGATCGGTGCGGGGCTTATCGGCTCGCAGGTGGCGCGGCTCCTCGTGGAACAAGGCGAGCGGCCGGTCCTGCTCGACACGGCGTTTCAGCGTGACGCGCTTGGCGAGATCGTGGATTTGGCGCAGGTCCGGCTCGTCGAGGGCAACGTGCTCCGGCCCTTGGCGCTGGTCGAGATCGCGCGCGCCAGCGACGTCACCGAGATCGTCCACACCGCGGCCAATCCGATGCTGACGACGGGCGCGCAGCGCGACCCCTTCGCCGCCATCGAGCTGAACATCATGGGGACCGTGAACGTGCTCGAGACGGCGCGGGTGCTGGGCCTCAAACGGGTCGTCGTGTCGAGCTCCAACGTGCTGTCGCATTACCTCGCCGGCGGCGAGGGAAAAGGCGATCTCGCCAAGGAGGAGGCGCTGCCGCGGCCGGTCACGTTCTATGCCACGACGAAGCAGGCGATCGAGAATCTGGGCCTCAACTATGCGCGCTGGTGCGGCGTCGATTTCGCCGCTGTGCGCTATGGCGCGGTGGCAGGGCCTTGGAGCGGGCGCGGCGGCGGCGGGCCCAGCAACGTGTTCCGCGACGCCGTGCTCAACGCGCTTGCGGGAACCGAGGCGGTCGTGCCCGCAAGCGCGATGGAATGGGTCTATGCCAAGGACGCCGCCGCGGGCACGGTCCTCGCCCTCAAGGCCGGATCGCTGTCGCACCGCGTCTTCAACATCACCATGGGCACCCTGACGCCGCCCCAGGCGTTCGCGAGCGCCTTGCAAAAGGCGGTGCCGGGTGCCCGGGTCAGGATCGCGGATCCGCCCGCCGACGCGCGGTCGCTGATGAATATGACCCACGGCAGCGACCTTGCGGTCTCACGCGCCGAGCTTGGCTACGCGCCCCGGTTCGACATCGATGCCGCGGTCGCGGACATGGTGGCGTGGTACCGCTCCAACGAGCGCACACGCAAGGTATAGGCGCCGGTTGCCGGCGGCGCGCGCCGCTTCTATCATCCGGCCCCCTGTCACCGGGCCATTTCCATGCTGCAAGCCATTCGGTCGAAGGCAACCTCGTTCGTCGTCAAGCTGCTGTTCGGGCTGCTGATCGTCACGTTCGGCATCTGGGGCATCGGCGACATCTTCCGCTCGCGCGGCCCCGACACGACGGTCGCGACAGTGGGCGGGATGGATATCTCCGCCGACCAGGTTAATCAGGCGGTGCAGACCCAGCTCGAACGGCTGCGCGGACTTTTTGGCGGCTCGATCGACGCCGATCAGGCAAAGCAGCTCGGCGTCGTCGATCAGGCCTTGCAGCAGATCGTCAGCCAGGATCTGATCGATCTCGAGATCAAGCGCCTGGGCCTTGCGATCGGCGACGAAACCGTGCGCGACGCGATCACGGCCAACCCGGCCTTCCACAACGAGCAAGGCGCTTTCGACCGCGATCTATATGCGCAGGTGCTTCTGAACAACCAGATGACCGAGGCGCAGTTCGAGCAGACGCAGCGCCAAGACCTCTTGAAGGCGCAGCTCACCGGCGCCCTCTCCGACGGCATGACCCCGCCCAAGGAACTCGTCGACGCGCTTTATCGCGCCCGCGCCGAGAAGCGCGTTGCCGCTACCATCACCGTGCCGGCATCGGCCTTGGGCGCGCCGCCCACGCCGACCGATGCCGAGCTCGACACTTTCTATCAGGCACACAAGGACGATTTCCGGACGCCGGAGCGGCGCACCTTCAAGGTGGCGCTGCTGCGGCTCGAGGATGTCGCCGCCGGTATCGCGGTAAGCGACGCGGACCTGAAGAGCGCCTATGACCAGCGGCAGGACGAATTCCACACCGCCGAGCAACGACAGTTGCAGCAGATGCTGCTTCCCGACGAGAAGACCGCGCAGGAGGCGGAAAAGCAGCTTGCCGCCGGCACGGATTTCGCCACGGTGGCGAAGACCGTCGCCAAACAGACCGATCCGGGCGCGCTCGACCTCGGCTGGGAGAAGCGCGACGACCTGCCGACCGAGCTTGCGGACGCGGCCTTCGCGCTCAAGCAGGGCGGTGTCAGCGCGCCGGTGAAGAGCACGTTCGGCTGGTACATCCTGCGCCTTGTCGCGATCAAGCCCGAGCAGACTCAGAGCTTCGATCAGGTGAAGGACAAGCTGAAGGACGAGGTGCAGAAGGATCACGCCTCCGACAAGCTCGCGGACATCGCCAACAACATCGATGATGCGCTCGCAGGGGGCGCGAGCTTCGATGACGTCGCGAAAAAGTACGCCATGAAGATCGTCCCCGCGGCCGCGGTCGACGCCGATGGCAAGGACGCATCGGGCAAGGCCGTCGATCTGCCCAATTCGCAGACGATCCTCAAGACCGCCTTCTCGACCGACGCCAATCAGACGAGCCCGCTGAGCGAACTCGGCGACGACGGTTATTTCATGGTCGCGGTCAATTCGATCAGCCCGGCGACGACGCAGCCTTTGGCGGACGTGCGCGGCGCGGCGGTAACGGCGTGGCAGGCCGATCAGCGCCAGCAGGCGCTGCAAAAGCTTGCCGACGCGATGACCACCGAAGTGAATGGCGGCAAGAGCATCGCCGACGTCGCCGCCGAGCACAAGCTTTCGGTCGAGACCACGGCGCCGCTGCAACGGTCGGGCAACGACCCCAAGGTACCCCCGGCGCTCGTCGCGAAGATTTTCGACGCGAAGAAAGGCGGCGCGGTCGACGAGGTCTCGGGCGATACCGCGGTCGTGGCGCAGCTTCAGTCCGTCGAGCCCGCCGACCCGGCCAAGGACCCACAGGCGGTGCAGGATCTTCAGCAGCAGCTGAGTGGCGTGTTCCAGACCGACATGATGGATCAGTACGACCAGGCGCTCCGCAAGACCTTCCCGGTATCGGTCGATCGCTCGAGCCTCGACCATCTTCTCTAAGCGCGGATGATGCAGGTCGAGCCGGGATTCGAGGGGTTCTCGCGCGATCACTCGCTCGGCCGGCCGGTATTGGTGTGGACCTCGCTGATCGCCGATCTTGAGACGCCCGTGTCGGCGATGCTCAAGCTTGCGGACGGGCGGCCCAACAGCTTTCTTCTCGAATCGGTCGAAGGCGGCGAGAAGATCGGCCGCTATTCGATGATCGGCATCAAGCCCGATCTCATATGGCGCTGCTTCGGCGACAAGGCCGAGTTGAACCGCCGGGCCCGAACCGATCCCGCCGCGTTCGAGCCGGCGGGGACAGGCGCACTCGCCTCGCTCCGCGCGCTCATCGCGGAATGCCGGGTCGCTGCACCAAAGCCGCTGCCGCCGATGGCGGCTGGCCTTTTCGGCTATATGGGCTATGGCACGGTCGGCCTTATCGAGCGGCTCCCGGACGCCAATCCCGACACGCTCGGGATTCCCGACGGGCTCTTTCTGCGGCCAACCGTGGTCGCGATCTTCGACAACATCGCGGACACCATAACGGTCGTGACACCGGTCTGGCCGAGCACGGCGATCGGGGCGCGCGCGGCCTATGATCTCGCGTGCGAGCGGCTTGCCGACGTGATCTCCGACCTTGACCGCGACCTGCCGCATCGGCGCGAGGCCGAATCGACCATGCAGGAGCTTCCGCCACCCGCCGCCAACATGACCCGCGCCGAATGCATGAGCGTGATCGAGGCGGCGAAGGACTATATCCGGGCCGGCGACATCTTTCAGGTCGTGCCTTCGGTCCGATTTTCGGTGCCGTTCCGGCTGCCGCCCTTCGCGCTCTACCGCGCGCTGCGCCGGCTCAATCCGTCGCCTTTCCTATTCTTCCTCGATCTGGGATCGTTCTCCGTCGTGGGGTCGAGCCCGGAAATCCTGGTGCGCGTGCGCGACGGCGCGGTGAGCATCCGCCCGCTCGCCGGCACGCGGCGGCGCGGCGCCACGTCCGACGAGGATCAGGCGCTCGCCGCGGAACTGCTGGCCGACCCCAAGGAGCGGGCGGAGCATCTCATGCTTCTTGACCTTGCCCGCAACGACGTTGGCCGCGTCGCCGCCATCGGCACCGTCAAAGTGACTGAGCAGATGGTGATCGAGCGCTATAGCCACGTCATGCATATCTGCTCGCATGTCGAAGGCCGGCTCGACCCGAAGCACGATGCGATGGATGCGCTCGCCGCAGGATTTCCGGCCGGCACGCTTTCGGGTGCACCCAAGGTGCGGGCGATGGAGATCATCGACGAGCTCGAGCCCGAGCGGCGTAATCTTTACGGCGGCGCGATCGGGTATTTCGCGGGCGACGGCAGCATGGACACCTGCATCGTGCTGCGCACCGCGATCGTCAAGGATGGCCGCATGATCGTCCAGGCCGGATGCGGCGTCGTCGCCGACAGCGACCCCGCCGCCGAATACCAGGAGATCCTCGACAAGGCCCGCGCGCTGTTCCGCGCCGCCGAAGAGGCTGTCAGGTTCGCCCGCGGATAGCCAGCCTCACGCGGTTCGCGGCTGCGGCGCGGCGGAGGCGGTTTCAGCGTGATGGCGCAGCTGGAACGCCACCACCGCCACGGCGCCGATGACCGCCGGCACGATGTTGATCAGGATGACCGACGGCACCGAAAAATGCGCGCCGACGAGGAAGCCGCCGATGAGAGGCCCGACAAAAGCGCCGATCCGTCCGACGCCGAGCGCCCAGCCGATGCCCGTCGCGCGGATCGCGGTTGGATAGTATGTCGCCGAGATCGTGTTGAGGCAGGGCTGGCCGCCCTGGATGCTGATCCCGGTCAGGAACATCGCCGGGATCAACCACGCCACGTCGGAGGTGGAGTAAGCGACGATGGCGATGAACACGGCCGCACCGAGATATCCGAAGGCCAGCACTTTCGGCACCGAGCCGATCCGGTCGGCGATGAAGCCCATGCCGAGCCCTCCGGCAATGCCGCCGATGCTGTACCAGATGGTGGCGGTGATCGCGACGCCGATCGGTTGACCCGACTCGCGGATCAAGGTCGGCATCCAGCTGATGAGATAGGTCAGGACGAACAGGTTCATGATGAACGCGACCCACAGCAGCAGGGTCGCAACGGTCCGGCCCTCGGTGAAGAGATGCTTCACCGTGATGCCAGGGAGCTGCGGCTCGAGGCTGAATTGCGTCGAGCCCGAGAAATTCCGGTCGGGGACGATCCGCATCATGATCGCCGCCACACGAGCCATCGACTTGCCCGACAGCAGCAGATAGCGGATCGATTCCGGCATCCACAACACGACCACGACGGTGAAGAGCAGCGGTACGATGCCGCCGATATAGAAGGTCGATTG
>DATJLY010000401.1:0-7311 GCA_035509095.1 Allostellaceae bacterium
GATGACGTCTGTCAGGGCTGACGTCTCATTGCGGAGGGTGTCAGGTTCGCCACCAGCGACCTTCACCGCGAACGGAATTTGCTTTCTGTCGCTCCACCATTATCATCGTGAAACGCCAGCGAATAGTCCAGACGATATCTCTGTAAGTAATTGCGGATAATGTATTATTTTATGATATTTCGGATTCGAAAAATTGTTTGTCATCTGGGCCTTGAACATATCGGGTACGTCCACCATATGGGGTTACGATCGCGCTACCCGCGGGACATAGGGCCAGCCAGATTTGGAGCGTTCAACATGACTGATTTAGCAGAAGCGATGGAGTTCTTGGATATCGCGGGCGAAAAGGGTTTCGTGAACGAAAACACCGTCTCCGCCCGGCGCACTGCTTGCAACAAGTTCTTCGACATTCTCGAGCCCGGCGACAAGACCGTCGAATATGTCCGGGGCAACCTTGATGTAGTTAAGGCGCGTTTCGCGAACCTCAACAAGGACGTGCGCGGTAATACTGTCGATGAGTACGCCCGCCGCGTCCAAATCGTCCTCAATGACTTCACGGAATGGAAGACGGATCGTGCAGGCTGGGAACGGAAAGTCTCCTCGCGTCAGAGCGCGCGCCCTACTGGTGATGGAGATAAAGTCGTGAGGATCAAAGCCGATAAAGCGAAGACGCAGAACGGGGCCTCACAGACTGGAGCGGGCAATCCGGACACACGTGTGGTGACATTTCCAATACGGCCAGACTTCGAACTCCAGGTCACACTTCCTCGCAACGGGATCACGGTGCAGGAGCTGAAGAAGCTAGTATATTTCCTGATCCCATACGCGACGGATTGGGAACCGAGCGAATCGCCTCGTAACGTATTCCCGATGCTCGAAAGGGAGGACCAGCGGGCGTAGTGCCGTACAAATCTGGCGACCAGTGACGCATCGCCGACGCGCCGTCGCATTCTAAAATCGACTAAGCGTCGTCGTGGCCGGGCTTGGCCCGGCCACCCACGTCCTTGCTCATCCCGTGCCTACCCGTGGATGCGCGGGTCAAGCCCGCGCATGACGTGGTTTGTGAGGTGCTTGGCGCAGCCTCCTCACACTCCTTGTGCGACCTTGGTGTTGAGCGTGCCGAGCTTCTCGATCGAGATCTTCACCGTGTCGCCGGGCTTCATGTATTTGCCCTTGGGCCGGCCGCAGCCGGCGCCGGTGCCGGTGGTGATGATGTCGCCGGGCGACAGCGTGATCTGTTTTGACAAGGCCTCGATCTGCTCGGCCACGGTGAACACCATCTGGTCGGTGTTGGTGTCCTGCTCATAGCTGTTGCCGATCCAGAGATCGACTTTGAGCTTCTGCGGGTTCTTGATCTCCGAGGCCGGCGTGATCCACGGCCCCATGGGGCAGCACGTGTCGAAGCTTTTCTGGCGCAGCCAGTCGAACCGGAACACCCAGTCCTCGCGCGTGCCGCGGTCGCGCGCGGACAGATCGTTGAGGATCGTATAGCCCGCGACATAGCGCAGCGCGTCCTTCGCGGCGACGTTGCGCGCCGGGCGGCCGATGATGACGGCGAGCTCGGCCTCCCAGTCGATCTGCTTCGACCACACCGGCAGCTTGATGGTCGCGCCTTCGCCGATGATCGAGGCGGGTCCGCCCGACTTGATGAAGAAGAACGGCTCGACCTTGGACTTGTCCATCTCGTGGCCGGTCATCTCGCGGACATGGTCGTAGTAATTGGCGCCGGCGCACCAGATCATGCCCGCTTCGATCGGCGCGAGCAGCTTCACCTTGCCGAGCGGCTGGCCTTTGAGCCGTCCCGGCCCGCTTTTCGCGATGTCGTTCAAGACCGGCGAGGCTTTCTGCCAATTGCGCAGGATCGACATGGTGGTGTCGGTCGCAAAGGCAACCGGCTTCTTGGTCTTGCGGCCGTGGGCGTCGAACGCCGCTTCGGCGTCATAGACAGTGGTGTCGCCCAGCAGGATGCCGGCGCGCGGCCCCTCCTTCGCGGCATAGGTCAGCAGGCGGTATGAGGCCATGAGGGCTCCTTCGGGGTTGACGTTGTACGCAAAATGATGTATAACGTACGCGGGTGAGCCCTGGCGTTTGGCAAAGGGCCGGCCGCGGCGGCGTCGGCGATTATCATTTGTCGCGATTTTGCCATCGCCCGCCTCAGCCGAGCGTGCTGAACACGTCGGGCCCCATCGATTGGCGCTCGATATGGCAGCGGTGCCACAGCGCGTAAAAGAGGAGGGTCCAGGCGGCAAAGGCTTCGTGGCGGCGCTTGGGCGCGCGGAACAGCGCCTCGACCGCGCCGGGTAGGCAGATCTCGCGCACGCCCGCCTGCGCCGCGACGAGCGGCCCGAGCTGGCTTCCGCGCCGCGCGATCCAGTCGCCGACCGGCACGGTGAAGCCGCGCTTCCTGGCAAACGGCTCGGCCTGCGGCACGTGCCGCTCGAGCCAGCGGCGCAGCAGCCACTTGCCCATGCCATTCCGTACTTTCAGCGGATCGGGCAGGCCAAAGGCGAAGGCAGCGACTACCGGATCGAGAAAGGGGGTGCGCCCTTCGACGCCATGAGCCATGAGGCAACGGTCGAGCTTGGTCAGAAGGTCGTTCGGCAGCCAGTCGGCGCAATCGGTCGCCTGCGCCACTTGCAGCGCGGTGCGATCGGCCCGCGCCGCGGCAAGCTCGGCGGTGTCGATCCCGTCGCGCCAGCCGGCCAGGTCGCCGCGCAACAGGCCGAGCCCGTCGAGGTTGCCGCGCCCCCGCGGCCGGCGCCCGCCCGCCCACCACGGCCGCATCACGCTGCGATAGCGGCCATATCCCGCGAACAGCTCGTCGCCGCCCTCGCCCGACAGGATCACTTTGATCCGGGCATCGCGTACGGCGGCGGCGAGCTTGTAGGTCGGCAGGATCGCATAGTCGGCGGCGGGATCGTCCATCGCCGCGGCGATCTCGGGCAGAAGGCGCCAGAAATCGGCCTCGCGGAACTCGACCTCGACATGGCGCGCGCCGAGCGCCCCTGCGACGGCGCGCGCGGCCGCGCGCTCGTCGGGATCGCCCGCCCGCGAGAAGCCGATGGTGAAGGCCATCACCGGCCGCTCGTTGAGCCGCGCCATCATCGCCAGCACCGACGTCGAATCGATGCCGCCCGAAAGGAACATGCCATAGGGCACGTCGGAGCGCTGATGCAGCCGCACGCTGTCGGCGAGCGCCGCGTCAAGCGCCGCCAGCGCCGCGTCCTCGTCCTCGGGGCGCGTCGGTGCCGAGGCGAGCGCCTCGATGCGGCGGCGCTCGACGATGCGGCCCTGCGCGATCACCAGGGTCTCGCCCGGCAGCACGCGGCTGATGCCGGCGAAGATGGTGTCGCGCCCGGTGGTGAATTGGAGCTGCAGCAGCTCGTTCCGCGCCTGCCGCACCAGCTCGGCCGGAATGAGCCCGCTCGCAAGAAGCGCCGCGGGCTCCGACGCGAAGGCGAAGCCTTGCGCCGTCTCGGCATAATAAAGCGGCTTGATCCCGAACGGGTCACGCGCCAGCACGAGCCGTCCTGCCGCCGGATCGTGCAGCGCGAGCGCGTACATGCCGCGCAGCTCGCGGGCGAAGTCGAGCCCCTTCCGGCGGTAGAGATGAAGCGGCAGCTCGCAATCGGACCGCGTCGCGAACGGTGCGTCGGAAAGCGCTTCGCGCAGCTCGATATAGTTGTAGATCTCGGCATTGGCGACGAGCGCCGCGCCGCCCGGCTCGTACAGCGGCTGGTCGCCGGTCGCGAGGTCGATGATCGCGAGCCGCGTCTGCACGATGCCGACATCGCCCGATCGATAATGTCCGTTGCCGTCGGGGCCGCGATGAAGGAGCCGCGCCTCCATCGCCTGAAGGAGCTGGGCAGGCGGCGGCTCGCCCGTCACCGTCATCATCCCGGCGATGCCGCACATCAGCGCCACACCTCGGCGAGGAAGGCACGATAGAGCGAGGTGATGCGCGCCTCGGAGAAATCCGCTTGCCAGCGCGCGCGCCCTTGCGCGCCGAGCGTTTGGGCCAGGGTCGGGTCCGCAATCAGCCGGGCCATGGCGCGGGCCATCGCGTCCGCATCCTCGACCGGGACCAGAAGTCCGGTCTCCCCCTCGGCGATCAGCACGCGCGGGCCTTCGCTTGCCGTCGCGACAACCGGGACGCCCGCCGCCCACGCCTCGAGCACGACATTGCCCAGGGGCTCATGGCGCGAAGCGCAGACCAGCATGTCGGCCGCCGCCAGAAGCGGCGCTACCTCCTCTTGCCAGCCGAGGAACCGCACGCGATCGGCGACACCCAACGACCGCGCGCGCTCTTCGAGGCCGGCGCGCTCTTCTCCATCGCCCGCAAGCCACAATTGAAGACGCGACACCTGCGCCACCGCCGCCAACAGCACGTCAAATCCCTTGTTGGGATGAAGCCGTCCCATAGCGAGTGCCAGCGGCGCATCCTCGGGCGTCGCGAGGCTCGCCCGCGCGCGAGGCGGCGCCTCCTGAAGCGCGGCGAAATTCGGGAGATGATGGACCCGTGCGGCGGGCCATCCCGAGCGCACGAGATAGTCCGCGATGTCGGCGGTATTGGCGATCAGGTGATGGCAAGACCGGTAATATTTGAGATCGTAATAGCCGCCCAATCGCCCCACTTGCACGAAGTCGCCCGCCGGGCAAAGGCTCGAGGCGCGGTTCATCCAGGTGAGCGCGACGCCCGGTTGGAACGCGTCGATCGCGCGGCGTAATTTGCTGCGGGTCACAAGATCGCCGCGGCCGCCGAACGGAACCTCGACGACTTGGCAGCCGGCGTGCCTAAGACGCGCCGCGCGCGTGCCGTCGCGCCTGATGACAAGACGCTGTGTTTCGCCCGCGCGCTCGAGCGCGATGGCAAGCCGCTCGAAGAACGCCTCGGCGCCGCCGTGGCTTTGCCCGGCCATTGCCTGGAGAAGGCGCATTATGCGGCGAGCCTCTCGAAGCGAGCGGCGACCTCGTCCCAGCTCAGGCCCCTCTGGCGCGCCAGCGCAGCCCGGTGCTGTCGCTGCCACAGCGCATCGTCCTTGAGCAGTTCGATCGCGGCGTCGCCGAACTGCGCATCGTCGCCGGCGATGGTGCCGGTCTCGCCGTCGATCACGCGCTCGGCCAGCGAGCCCAGCGCCTCGACGACCGCCGGCACGCCCAGCGCCTGTGCCTCCGCGACGGCAAGGCAAAATGTCTCGCCAACATCGCCGCGATAGACCATGAGGCGCGCCGCGGCGAGCGCCTCGGCAAGGCGGTCGCGCGGCAGTGGCGCATGGCGGCGGACACCGGCGGAAGCCAGCGCATCGGCGCGTGCCAGCACCTTTTCCATCTCGGCCGCATGGGCCGCGCCCACCGCGCCATAAACCGCGGGACCGCCATAGATGTGCAATTCCGCGGCGGGGACCGCCGGACGGATGCGTCGCGCCCAAACGTCGAGCAGCCAGCCCAGTCCCCGCAGCGGGTTCGAGGTGAAGATTGCGTGCGGCGGCGGCGGTGCGCGCTCGGGGCGCGGCGCGCGGAATTGTGGCGCGAGCCCATAGGGAATGGCGGCGCGGCCGCCACTCGGCATCCACCACGGCACGCTCGCGGCATGATGGGGCCCGAGCGTCACGATGACTGGCCGATGACGCAGCAGCGCCAGCACATAACGCGGCTTCGCCAGATAGCGGCCGGGATTGTGAATCCAGAACACGCCGCGTGTGGCCGGCACGCGGCCGATGAGCCGGTTGCCGCGATTGGCGATGTAGAGATCGGCGCGCTCGGGCAGCCCGTCAGCCAGCGGTTTCCAATCGACGCCGTTATGGGTGAGCGGGCCGGCGCATCGGTTGCGCGCCAGCACGCCGTGCCCGCGCGCGGCAAGCGCCTCGGCTAGCGCGACGAACGCCGCCTCCGCACCGCCCAGCGGGGCGCGCTCGGGCGTCTGCCCGTCGAACGCGATGCCGTCATCGGCCATGACCACGAGCATCACGCCACCGCGCCAGCCACGCGCGCGAGAAGGTCGCGGGCTTCGCGCTCGGCTGCCGCAACACTCAGGCTACCCATCAGCGAGTCCGTGGTGCGGTGGTCGAAGCCGATGCGGAAAAGCTCCATCGCCGGGATCGCGGTCGAGACCACCGCGCCAAGCTTGCCCCAGGGCCCGTAATGCGAGGCGTGGCTCGGACCGAACAGCCCCAGGGTCGGGATGCCGGTCGCCGCGGCGACATGCATGAGCCCGGTGTCGTTTCCGACGAAGAGGGCGCAGCGCCCGAGCGACGCCGCGACCGTCAGCAGATCCTGGCCGATCAGATCGATGCGTCGCGCCGCCGGGATCGAGGCCAGCACCGGCTCGGCCCGTGCGCGCTCGTGCGAAGCCGCGGCGATCGCGATGCGTGCCTGCGGCAATGGCCCGTCGCGCGCCGTGAGGGCTTCGGCAAGGGCCGCGAACCGCTCGGCCGGCCACTCCTTTCCGCGCCAATTGGCGCACGGGCCAATGGCGAGAACGGGCCCGCCGGGCGGGATCAGCGCGGCCGCGCGGTCGCGGTGCGCGGCCGCGAACCAGAGACGCGGCGCGGGAGGTGGTGCGAGCGAGAGGAGGCGGCCAAGCTGCGCGACGCGATGCTCGGCGTAGTCGCCCTTCGCCGCGACGCGGCGGGACTTCGCGAGCACCAGATAGGAAAGCGCCGAGCCGCGAAGATCGACGACGAGGTCCCAGCGTGTCAGCGCCGCGTGCCGATAGAGCGCCAGCCAATGCAGCGCATAGCGCCGCTTCTCGACGACAATAAGCTGATCGAGCCCCGGCACCGCTGCGAACAGCGGCGCCGCGGCCGGGCCGGCCGCAATGGTGAACCGGGCGCCCGGATGGGTGGCGATGAGGTGGCTCAGGAGTCCGGTGGAAAGCACGGCATCGCCGATTCGCGTCGCCGTGATGAACAGGATCTTCATGGGCGCGGCGCTTATAGAACCGGCCCCAATCCTTGCCAAGCCTGCGCCGCCACCCTACCTCTAGTGCCAATGCCCGTGGCTCCGTCATATCTCGCGCTCGAAGATCGCGCGATTCTCGAAATCGCCGGCGAGGACCGCGTCGCCTTCCTCCAGGGCCTTGTCTCCAACGACGTCACCAAGGCCACGCCAGATCGTGCGCTCTACGCCGCGTTGCTGACGCCGCAAGGACGGTATCTCCACGATTTCTTCATCGCGTCTTCGGGCGACATGCTGCTGTTCGATGCGGAGGCCGCGCGGATCGAGGATCTGTGTCGCCGGCTGTCGCTCTATCGGTTGCGCTCGAAGGTCGTGCTGCGACCGGCGGGCGAGACATGGCTGATCGCCGCCGCC
>DATJLY010000402.1:0-9049 GCA_035509095.1 Allostellaceae bacterium
TGTTGGGAGGTTCGGGGACGGCGAGGTCGAGCTGGCCGCGGCCGGCCGTCGTGATCGCGCTGGCGGAAAGCCCGTCCTTGACCAGGCGGTCGCGAATGGCGTTCGCGCGCTCGAGCGACAGGTGCTGGTTGTAGGCCTTGTCGCCGAGCGTGTCGGTGTGGCCGATCACCTCGACCTGATAGACCGGGCGCCGTTTGATGTCGCCGAAGACATCCTGGTAAAGCTTCTCCGAATCGGGCGTCAGCTGATCGCTGTCGCTGATGAAATAGAGGCGGAAATGGGAGGGCAGGATCGGGCGCGCCGCTATCGCCTGGCCGAAGATCTGATTGACCTGCCCTTGATCGACCGCGACCGACGACGCGCTGCTGCCGCGGACTTCGCCCGCGGCATAGGGTTTGTTGAGCACGACCGACTGGTCGCCTTTCTCGATCGTCACCTGCCCGGCCGTGCCGTCCGGATTGGGAAGGACCACGAACAGCGCGTCGCGAGAGCAGGCCGCGAGCGTCGCGAGGAGCAGCACGGCCAGGACCCGTCGCATGCGTCTAGTTGCCCCCGACATCGACGGCAAAGCTCGTGCCGCGAACGCCAAGGATGGCGGTCGGCGTCGTCACCTTCATCGCGCCGGGCGAGCTGCGCGCGATGTCGCCCGACACCATCGTCAGCGTGCCCTTCTTGATGTCGGTGGTCATCGCGCCGTTGAAATTGCTCGAATCGAACCGGTATTCCGCAAGCGACACCTCGCTGTTGGGCCCGAGCGACAGCACGCTGTTGTCGGTGAAGGTGACCCCGATCGTGCCATCGGCGCCGGTATCGAGGACGTCTTTCTCGTAGAGCTCGTCGCCCGCCTTGATGTCCACGCGCTTGCCGTCGCGCGTCGCATAGACGGTGCCCGATTCCTTCTTGATCTGGGCGATGGCGGCATCGTCGGCGCGAGAGGCCGAAATGTTAACGAGACTCACGGCAGAACAGACCGCGGCGATCTGCGCGGCTCTGATGATGGTCATGATGGTCACCCTTTCCGACCCGACATTATAGTGATGCGCGATCGAATGCCAGACGGTGGCGCGACAAGGGCGCCGAATTTCGCTATCATTTCGCTATGAGCGAGCGCATCGAGGCCCGTCGAACCGTCCGCGCGGACCGCGATGCCCCGGGGCTCATCCGCGCCCTCATCGAAGCCTTTGCCCAGGAACAGCATGTCTCCGCCGACGACCTGTCGCGCGTGCTGATCGCGGTCGAGGAGCTCGTCACCAACATCATCAAGTATGGCTATGATCCCGGGGCGCCGGCGGGCTCGATCGCCGTCACCGTCTGGACCGAGGGCAACCGGATGGGCCTCGGCATCGTCGATGACAGCAATCCGTTCAATCCCTTTGTTCAGCCGGAGCCGGACTTGGCCGAGCCGCTCGAAAAGCGGCGGATCGGCGGGCTCGGTCTCCATCTCGTGAAGGCGATCATGGACCGCACGCACTATGAGCGGGTCGATTCTCACAATGTCGTGGAGATCTCGCGCCGGGTCACGCGCGGCGCGTGACCGCGCGCGCTTCCCAGTTCCCGGGCCACGAGGAAACCGACGATCACGAGGTTCAGCAGGTTCGCCAAAAGCCCCGCCGCGAAGGCCGCGCCATAGAATCCGAACCGGTCGTAAAGCGCGCCGGCGAGCCAGCCGCCGACCGCCATGCCCGATCCGCTGCACAGCATCATCGCCGGCACGCGCCAGGGCGCCTCGGATTCGGGAAAATGCTCACGGATCGCCAGCACGTAGGCGGGCACGAGGCCGCTGAACCCGAATCCGAAAAAGGCCGACACGGCGAAAAGGCCCGCTTCATTCTGCGTGAAAAGAAGCGCCGCCAAGGCCGCCGCCTGGCACGCCGAGGCCGACAGCACCGTCTTCAAGCCGCCGATCCGGTCCGAGATCGCGCCCCAGATCTGCCGGCTGACGAAGCCCGTGCCCAGAAGCACCGACAGCATCGCCGTGCCCTGCGCCGGCGCGATGCCGAGATCGCTGCAGAAAGCGATGAGATGGCCTTGCGGCATGGCCATCGGGATGCAGCATAAAAGCGAGGCGACGGCGATCAGCGCGAGGACGAGGTTCGCGTCGAGGCCGAGCACAGGCTCGCCCCGGACCGGGCCGCCCCTCGCAATGCCCGGCTCGGTGAGGCTCGCCGGCGGCGCATTGAAGAAGAACCACGCGGTCGGCACCACCAGCGCGACCTCGATCAGCGCGAAGATCAGCATCGTCGGCCGCCAGCCCTGGGCCGTGATGACGGGCTCCAGCAAAGGCGGCCAGACCACCCCGGCCACATAGCTGCCGCTCGAGATGAGGGCGAGCGCCGTGCCGCGCCGGCGGTCGAACCACCGGCTGACATAGACATAGACCGGCGCGTTGATGGCGCCGAGTCCGAAGACGCCGATGAGCAGACCGTGCGCAAGGTAAAGCCCCTGGGCATCGCTCCGGCTCGCAAGCACCAGCCCGAGCCCGATCATCAGCGCGCCCGCGATCGCGGTCGTGCGAAGACCGACCCGCTCGGCGACGGGGCTCATGATGAGGCCGCCAATGGCCGTGCCGAGCCAGGCGAACGAGTAGCAGAGCGCCGGCACGGTGCGCGCGCCACCCAGATCGCCCGCGATCTCCTTCAACGCCACGACGGAGACATAGGGCGCGCCGAACGCCGCGGACATGACGACAAGCGCGGCCATGGCGGCCACCCAGGATGCCCGCGTCTCGACGCTCGTTCTTGCGCTCTTCATGCCGGCATCATGCCATGCGTGAGAACGATGCGCCATTCGGTGCCGATGCCGCGCTTGATCGGCGCCGTCGCGCATGCCTCAATGCCGGTCGTATGTCGGGGGCAAACGGAAGCTTCGATTTTGTCATTGTCGGCGCCGGTTCGGCCGGGTGCACGCTCGCGCACCGCTTGAGCGAAGACAGCGACACCCGCGTGCTGCTGATCGAGGCGGGAGGTTGGGACCGCGATCCCTGGATCTCCATCCCGTTCGGCTGGGGCCGCATCCTCGAGCGGCGGCTTCACGACTGGATGTATTTCACCGAGCCCGAGCCGTCGCTCGACGGGCGGCGCATCGAATGCGCGCGCGGCAAGGTGATCGGCGGAAGCTCATCGATCAACGCCATGGCGTATGTGCGCGGCCATCGCGGCGACTATGACCGATGGGCGCAGATGGGCTTGCGGGCCTGGTCCTATGCGCATCTCCTGCCCTATTTCCGGCGCCAGGAATCATGGGAGGGCGGATCCGACGAGTATCGCGGCGGCGAAGGGCCGCTCTCGACCGGCATCGCGCATTACGACGATCCCCTGGTCGAGGCGTGTCTAGAAGCGGGCGTGGCCGCGGGGTTCCCGATCACGCGCGACTATAACGGCGCGCAACAGGAAGGTTTCGGGCGGCTTCAGCACACGATCCGCCGCGGCCGCCGGTGCAGCGCCGCGGTGGCCTATCTGCGACCCGCGCTGGCGCGGCGCAACCTGTCCGTCGCCGTCGGCGCGCTCGCGACGCGCATCGTCATCGAAGGACATCGGGCGGCCGGCATCGAGTATGTCGAGCACGGCGAGCGCAAGATCGCCCGCGCCGAGCGCGAAGTGATCGTCTCGGCGGGCGTCATCAATTCGCCCCAGCTTTTGATGCTGTCGGGCATCGGCGATCCCGACGAACTGGCCCGGCACGACATCGCGGTCGCGGCGCCGCTCGTCGGCGTCGGCAAGAATTTGCAAGACCATATCTCGGTGGGGATCGAGTATCGCCGCTGCGAGCCTGGCCCGTTCGCGTCCGCCATGCGCGCCGACCGTCTCGCCATCGCGCTCGCGCGGGCCTATCTCACCGGCGGCGGGATCGCCACGTGCCTGCCAAGCGGCTGGATGGCGTTCCTCAAGACCGGCGAGGGCGCCGAGCTTCCGGACATCCAGCTCCTGTTCCGCGCGACGCCGCCAGTGTCGCACCCCTATCTGCCGCCGATCAACGCGGCGTTCGAGGACGGCTTCGCTTTCCGCGCCGTGCTGCTGCGCCCCGAGAGCCGCGGCGCGGTTCGGCTCGCCTCGGCCGATCCGAGCGAGCCGCCGCGCATTCACCAGAATTTCCTCGCAACCGAGCCCGACCGCCGCACCTTGCGCGCCGGGCTCCGTCTCGTGCGCGAGGTGGCAAGCCGCGCGCCGCTTCAATCCTTCGTTGCGGCCGAGCTCGCGCCCGGTCTCGATCGAGCTTCCGATGGCGATCTCGACGCTTATGTCCGCGCTACGGCGGCGACCGCGCATCACCCGCTCGGCACCTGCCGGATGGGCACCGACGACGATCCGGACGCGGTGGTCGATCCCGATCTCAAGGTGCGCGGCATCGACGCGCTTCGGGTCGTCGATGCCGCCGTGATGCCGGATCTCGTCGGCGGCAACATCAACGCCGCGGTGATCGTCATCGCCGAAAAGGCGGCCGACCTTGTCCGCGGCCGCCGTCCGCCGCCCCCGGCTCCGGTCTAGGTCGCGAGTGCGCGGCGGATGAAGGGGGAGCAATGAGCAGCGGTGTCGGTCGGCGGGAGATTTTGGCGCTGCTCGCAAGTCTGGCCATCGCGCGGTCCGATAGGGTGCGGGCACAGCAAGCCGGGCGTGTCTATCGCGTTGCGTTTCTCGCGCCGTTTCCGCGCAATCACCCATTCTGGTCAATCTGGTTCGACGAACTG
Source organism: Allostellaceae bacterium (assembly GCA_035509095.1). Lineage (GTDB taxonomy): Bacteria > Pseudomonadota > Alphaproteobacteria > ATCC43930 > CGMCC-115725 > DATJLY01. Next base: position 4,685 of record DATJLY010000402.1, read on the forward strand.
CGCCGCTATGGCTTTGTGGAAGGGCAGAACCTCGCGGTCGATCCTCGTGGATTCGGTGTGCCGGTCGCCAATTACGATGCGGTCGCAGCGACTCTGGTGGCAAACAATCCCGACGTAATCGTCCCTTTGGGACCCGAAGCGGACCGCGCCGTTCAGGCGGCGACGCACAATGTTCCGATCGTCGCCGGTATCGATGATCCGGTTGCCAGCAAGCTTGCGGAGTCGCTGTCTCATCCCGGCGGAAACCTGACCGGCGTCGCGCTCTTTGCAACGCAGCTCGACTCAAAGCGCCTCGAGGTCTTGCACGAGGCCGTGCCGGGAGCGAAGCGGATCGGAATCCTGGCCGATCCCGGCCAGACCGCGAGTTGGCCGCAACTGCACCAGGCAGGCGATCGGCTCGGCGTGGAGCTTGCGTTCTTCAACGCGCGCAGCGGCGCCGAGATCGCCGCTGCGATCGACGCGATGGCGGCGGCGCACATGGAGGCGGTCAATATTCTCGCCTCACCGGTGCTCGGCGGTGCTGTTCCGCTCGAGGTCGAAAACCTGCGTCGCGTCAAACTGCCGGCGATGTATCAATGGCCCGACAGCGTCACGTCCGGCGGGCTCATCGGCTATGGGCCACGGAATGACGATATCTCACGGTTGGCTGTGCAGCAGCTTGTGCGGGTGCTGAAAGGCGAAAAGCCCAGCGACATCCCGATCGTGCAGCCGACGAACTTCGAGCTCGCCATCAACCTCAAGACGGCGCACGCGCTCGGCCTCGCCATTCCGGGCACGTTGCTCGCCCGCGCCGATCGCGTGATCGAGTGAAGAGGTAAGCTCACACCGCGACCAACCTGCTCCGACGAGTTGGGATGCGACCCAGCCCGCAGACTGGCGCCGGCGCGAAAAACCCGCTAATTCTGCGGGCTCGGGCGGCGCGATGGTCCGCTCGCGGGACGGATGACATGGCGGAACGATGGGAACCCGATAGCTGGCGCGAAAAGCCGATCCGGCAGGCGCCGGGCTATGTGGACGAGACTTCGGTCGCGGCGGTCGAGAAGACGCTGCGCAACTATCCGCCGCTCGTCTTTGCGGGCGAGGCGCGCCGTTTGAAGGCCGCGTTCGCCTCGGTCGCGGCCGGCCGTGCCTTCCTGCTCCAAGGCGGCGATTGCGCCGAAAGCTTCGCCGAGTTCCATCCCAACAACATCCGCGACATGTTCCGCGTCTTGTTGCAGATGGCGGTGGTGCTGACCTATGGCGCCGCGTGCCCGGTCGTGAAGGTGAGCCGGATCGCCGGCCAGTTCGCGAAGCCGCGCACGTCGGACAGCGAGACACAGAACGGCGCGACACTGCCGGCGTATCGCGGCGACATCATCAACGGCATGGATTTCAGTGCCGAGGCGCGCAAGCCCGACCCGCATCGCATGATCCAGGCCTATGGGCAGTCGGCCGCCACCTTGAATCTGCTGCGCGCGTTCGCCCAGGGCGGGTTCGCCGACCTGCATCGGGTCCATAGCTGGAACCTGGGGTTCGTGGCGGCCAGTCCCGCGGGAGGTCGATACCGCGAGTTGGCTGAACGGCTCACCGAAACGCTCGACTTCATGGCGGCTTGCGGCCTCACGTCGGAGACGACGCCGCAGATCCGCGAGACCGATCTCTTCACCTCGCACGAGGCGCTGTTGCTGCCCTACGAGCAGGCGATGACGCGCGTCGATTCGACGACCGGCGACTGGTATGACGTGTCGGCGCACATGCTGTGGATCGGCGACCGCACGCGGCAGCTCGATGGCGCGCATGTCGAGTTCCTGCGCGGCGTCAAGAATCCCATCGGGATGAAGTGCGGACCGACGCTCGACGCGTCGGACCTCTTGCGCCTTATCGAGCGGCTTGATCCCGAGAACGAGCCCGGGCGCCTCGTTCTCATCGCGCGGATGGGTTGGGACAAGGTCGAGACGAAGCTGCCGCCTTTGATCCGCGCGGTTGCGCGCGAGGGACGCAACGTCGTCTGGTGCTGCGATCCCATGCACGGCAACACGATGGTGTCGTCGACCGGCTATAAAACCCGCGCGGTCGACAAGATCCTGGCGGAGGTGAAGGGCTTCTTCGCCGTGCACGACGCCGAAGGCAGCTATGCCGGCGGCGTCCATTTCGAGATGACCGGCCAGGACGTCACGGAATGCATCGGCGGCGCCCAGGCGATCACCGAAACGAGCCTCGCGGACCGCTATCACACGCATTGCGACCCGCGTCTCAATGCGAGCCAGGCGCTGGAGCTCGCCTTCCTCATCGCCGAGGCGCTGAAGCGGCGGCGGACCGGCGCGGTCGAGCGGCACGCGGCGGCGGCGGCGTCCTGACGCCGTCCTCGCGATGTCGAGCGATCCCGAGCGACTGGAGAGTCGTACCGACACGTATTTCCTGCGCACCAAGGAGATCGTGCGCCGCTTCGGCGACCGCGAGGTCACATACGCCCTTTTCATGAGGCGGCCGGTGATCTGCACGCCCCGGCTCCTCGTCGAATTCATCGAGGAGGAAGCGGCACGGCGCGGCGTCCGCATCGCCATCAAGCTCGAATATCGCGAAGGCGACTGGGTGGGGGCGGGCGAGCCCATGATCTATCTCACCGGCTCGCTCTATCATCTCGTCGATCTCGAGACCGTCTATCTTCAGAAGCTGGGGCCGCCTTGCGTCGCGGCCTACAACGCTTATGCGATGTGCGTCGATCTGCCGCGCGCCGCATTCCTCGCCATGGAGGCGCGCCATTGCGCCGGCGCCGAGATGGCTCAGATGATGGCCTATGCGGCCTCGGTCGGCTCCGCGGCGGCAAAGCGCGAAGTGGGAGCGGTGGGGTTCATCGGCAACGCGACCGACGAGACCGCGCATCATTTCGGCAACACGCGCGGCCTTGGCACCATGCCGCACGCTCTTATCGGCTATGCCGGATCGACGGTGCGCGCGGCCGAGATGTTCCGCGAGGTCTTTCCCGACGAGCCGATGACCGTGCTCGTGGATTTCTTCGGCCGCGAGGTGAGCGACGCGATCGCGGTGGCGCAGCGCTTCCCGGAGCTTGCGCGCGACGGCAATCTCTCGGTGCGGGTCGACACCCATAACGGCCGTTATCTCGAGGAGCTTGATCCCGCGCGTTCTTATGAGGTGCTGGAACGGCACGCGCCGACGGCGACGCGCGGCTATCGCACCGAGCGCGAGCTGCATCATCTCATCGGCACCGGCGTCAGCGCCGCCGCGCTGTGGCACATGCGTCAGCGTCTCAACGGGGCGGGATTTCCGGCCGTGAAGATCGTCGCCAGCTCCGGCTTCTCGCCGGCGAAATGCCGCGTCATGGCGATGGCGCAAGCGCCGATCGATGTGGTCGGCACCGGTTCCTATCTGCCGGACATCTGGACCGAGACTTATGCGACCGCCGACATCATCTCCTATGACGGCACGCCGCTCGTCAAGGTGGGGCGCGAATTCCTGCTGCCGAAACAGAAGAGCTGAAGGGGAAGAGGCGCGATGGACGCGGCACGCAATCCGACCATGTTCGGCGGCAACCGGTTCAAGCTTGCCGTGTTCGGGTCGAACTGCTCGAGCGGGCGCGCCGCGACCAAGGTGCCGGAGCGTTGGCGCAACGAGTTCGAGGAGAATGTGCGGCTCGCGCAGCTCGCCGAGTCCGTCGGCATCGAATGCATGGTGCCGATCGGGCGCTGGAAGGGCTATGGCGGCGAGACCGACTTTGAGGGCAGCACCTGGGAGACCATCACCTGGGCCTGCGGACTGCTCGCCGCGACGCGGAAGCTCACGGTGTTCGGCACCGTGCACGTGCCGATCTTCCCGCCCGTGCTTGCGGCCAAGCAGATCGTCACCGCCGACCATATCGGCCGCGGCCGCTTCGGCCTCAACATCGTCTGCGGCTGGAACCAGGACGAGTTCGACATGTTCGGCGTGGCGCAGGATGTCCACGACGATCGCTATGCGCGCGGCAAGGAATGGCTCGACATCATCACGCGCATCTGGGGCGAGGAGGATGCCTTCGATTTCGACGGCGCCTATTATCATCTGAAAGGCGTCGCGGGCCGGCCGCAGCCTTGGGGCGGCAAGCGGCCGATCGTGATGAATGCCGGCAATTCGACGGCCGGCCGGCTCTTCGGCGCGCGCTATTGCGACATGGTGTTCGATCAGCCGCATTATCTCGACGTGGCGGCCGAGCGTATCGCCGGCGCGCGAGCCGCGGCGCGCGAGCTCGGCAAGGAGATCCAGGTCTTTACCTCGGGCGCCGTCGTGTGCCGGCCGACGCAGAAAGAGGCGGATGAGTATTTCCGCTACTTCGCGGTCGAGAACCGCGACGATGGCGCGATCGACACGATGATGAACCTCTATCTCAATCCC
>DATJLY010000403.1:0-4218 GCA_035509095.1 Allostellaceae bacterium
GTCAGCTCCAGCGCACCCGCGACCGCAGGGTTGCCGACAAGGATATTGGCGACCGCCAGCGCCCGCGGATCGAGCGCGCCCGAAGGCGGCACGCCGAACCGCATCCAACCGGCACGTCCCAAATCCTGCACCGTGGTTGAAAGCCCCGGCGCGATGACGCGCAGCGCAACGCTCACGATAGTGGCTCCGCCACGATCTCGCCGGATGCGGCGCGGGCATCGAGTCCCGCCCATTCCGCCGCCGGCACCGGCTTGAACCGCACGCGGTCTCCCGCCGCCAGCAGGAACGGCACGGCGCGATCGGGGTCGAAGAGACGCACCGGCGTCCGCCCGATCAGGTTCCATCCGCTGGGCGCCGCGACCGAGTTGATCACGGTCTGCGCGCCGGCGATCGAGACGGTGCCGGCAGGGATCAAGGCGCGCGGCTCTTCGCGCCGCGAGATCGCGAGCGCCGGATCGAGCGCGCCGAGATAGGAGAACCCCGGCTGGAACCCGATCATGAACACGCGGTAGTCGCGGCCGGCGTGACGCGCGATCACCTCGGCTTCGTCCAGTCGCAGGGCCGCCGCGACGGTGGCGAGATCGACGCCGAACGCGCCGCCATAGACGATGGGAATGAGCCATGATCGGGCCGCCGGGTCCAGCGAGCCCTCGTCGGCACGTTCGAGCAGCGCCCGAACGGCGCGGTCCAACTCGCCGATCGAGACCACGAGAGGCTCGTAGGCGATGAAGAGGGAACGGTTGGTCGGAACCGTCTCGACCACGCCCTTGATCGAGACGGCAGCGACCAACCGGTCGAGCGCGTGCACGCGCGCGTTGGTCGCGAGCGAGACGTCGTCGCCCAACTCGACGACAAGGCCCGTATCGCCGGCCGGGATGAGACGCGGGTAGGAGGGCATCGGAGCGTTGTGCCCGCTTGGCGTTGAGGCGCGGGCATCTAATAATCGCGGGCGCGACGGATGCAAGCCTCGAGGAGCGCCTTCACATGTCGGCGACGGTCGATCTCAACAGCGACATGGGCGAAAGTTTCGGCGCCTATTCGATCGGCGATGATCGGGCGATGCTCGACATCGTCACCAGTGCCAACATCGCCTGCGGTTTCCATGGCGGCGATCCGCTCGTGATGGGCCGCGCGGTGGCACTCGCCAAAGAAAAGGGCATCGCGGTCGGCGCGCATCCGAGCTTTTACGATTTGTGGGGCTTCGGTCGCCGGCCGATCCTCGGCGACACGCCGGACGAGGTGGGGCAATTCGTGCTTTATCAGATCGGCGCCTTGCAGGCCGTGGCGGCGGCGGCCGGACATCGCGTCACGCACGTGAAGCTCCACGGCGCGCTCGCCAACATGGCGCAGGTGGACGATGCACTGGCCGACGGGGTCGCACGTGCCATCCGCGCGCTCGACCGCAACCTCGTCTTCGTCGTGATGCCGGGGTTGGCGACCGAGCGGGCCGGCGCCCGCGCCGGGCTGCCGATGGCGCGCGAGGTCTATGCCGACCGCAGCTATGACGAGGACGGCAACCTTACCTCGCGCAAAAAGGAGGGTGCGGTGATCCACGAGCCGGAAGAAGCGACCCGGCGCGTCCTGCAAATGCTCGACGAGAAGGCGATCCGAACCGTCGGCGGCACCCGGATGCCGGTCTCCATCGATTCGATCTGCGTCCACAGCGATACGCCCGACGCCGTCCGGATGGCCCGCATGGTGCGGGCGGCGCTCGAGCGCGCAGGCGTCAGGATCGCCGCCTTCTAGTCAGCCGCGCCCGATGAAGGGCATCTTCGCCGCCATGATGGTCATGAACTGCACATTCTCGTCGGGCGGCAGGTTCGCCATGAACACGATGGCGCGGCCCACATGGTTCACGTCCATGCGCGGCTCGACCATGGTCGTGCCGTTGGGCTGTATGATTCCCTGGGCCATGCGCTCCGTCCCTGCGGTCGCGGCGTTGCCGATGTCGATCTGGCCGCAGGTGATGTCGTATTTTCGGCAATCAAGCGATGTGGATTTGGTAAGGCCGGTGATCGCGTGCTTCGTCGAGGTATAGGCGATCGAGCCTGGCCGCGGCGCATGCGCCGAGATCGAGCCGTTATTGATGATGCGGCCCCCCATCGGCTTCTGGTCCTTCATGATCTTGATGGCTTCCTGGGTGCACAGGAACGTGCCCGTGAGGTTGGTGTCGACGACCGCCTTCCAGCGCTCCAGCGGCAGGTCCTCGATCGGTCCGCCGGCCCCAAAGCCGGCATTGTTGAAGAGCAAGTCGAGGCGCCCGAACCGCTCCTTGGTCTTGGCGAAGAGCGTCTTGACCTGATCCGGGATCGAGATGTCGGTGGGCACGACCAGCGTCGCGCGGTCGAGGCGCTGAATCTCTTGTGCCGTGGTCTCGAGCGGCTCGCGCCGACGGCCCGCGAGCACGATCGAGAACCCATCCTGCGCGAGCGCCAGTGACGCCGCGCGCCCGATCCCCGTTCCCGCGCCCGTGATGATGGCGATCCTGTCCGGCATGTCCCGTGCTCCTGTCGCTTGACCCGCGACAGTGTTCATCGGCGCGGCCCCCATTTCAAGGAAGCCGCGCCCCGTCCCTCCGGGAAGGTTTCGGATCCGGTCAGTCGCGCGCGACGAACAGGAAGTCGCCGGCGTAACCCATCAGATTGGTGGAGTTGGGCGTCTGCGCGCCGCCCGCGCCGGCGAGACCGCGGCTCGCCGCGTTGCCGGTCTTCCTCAGCACGTCGTCCTGCACGGTGTTGGTGAGCTCGATGCTCTTCAACATCCCCTTGTTGCGCTCGAGCGCGCCGAGGAAAGCGGTGGCGAACACCGAATGCTTGTCCTTTGCGCTGAGCTGATCCGCCACTGGCTCCAGTCCGCCCGAGGTCAGCACGACGCGCGCCGGCAGGCTGGCGAGCCGCATCAATCCGGTCACCTCGTCCGAAGACATGTCGGGGGTTGCCGCGGCGACCGTGCCCTGAATCTGTCCGACCGGGATGTCGCCGTCGGAATCGACGATCTTCAGCCCTCTGGTCCTGATGGCGGTCGGCAATTGCAGAGACGCCGTCTGCACTGGCGGCGGCGCGGCCATCGCTGCAAGTGCCAATCCGCCGGAGAAGCAGCTATCGGCGATCACCATGACCTGCTTGGCGTGAAGCTTCTGGATCGTCGAGATCACATCCTCGTTGCGGACCAGCTCTTCCGTGTGAAGGAGCTTCAAGTCCCGCGGCACGCTCGCCTCGACCGGGACCCAATAGCCGTTGTTCTTGTCGTCGAGGACGCCATGCCCGGCGTAATAGACAAGCAGGTTGTCCGACGGGCCCAGCTCGTCGACATAGCCGTTCAGCGCGTCGAGAATCTGCTTTCGACTGGCGTTGGTCAGAACCTGGACCTGAAAGCCGTATTTCTTCTGGAGCACGTCCGCGATCGACTCGGCGTCGCTTACCGGCGTCTCGAGCCGCGGCCATTGCTGGTAATCGTCGTTGCCGATCACCAACGCGTAATAGCGGCCGAAATCGATCTTGTTGATGACCGCGGCCAGCCTCTCGTGCTCGGCCATCTGCGCCTGCTGCTGTTCCTTGATGTCGGCGACCTGCTGCTGCAACCGGTCCCGCTCGGCGCGGATGTCGGCAAGCTGGCTCTGCTCGGATTTGACGTCCGACTCGATCGTGGTCTTGCGCGACTGCAATTGTGCGAGCTCGGCCTGTTGCGACGAGGACTGCTCTTGTTTCTCGAGGGCGGCTTGGCGCGCGCTGATCTGGCTCAGCTCGTCGGTGCGGGACCTGACGGTCTGTTCGAGTGCGGCCGATTGCTGCTCGCTCTCGGCGAGCTGCGATTGCTGCTGCGCGAGCTTCACCTGCAGGTCGTTGAGGCGGCGCTGCGCCGCATTCATCTTCGAGACGGTGTCCATGTATTGCTGCTCGACCGCCGTCAGCGCCTTTTTCTTGGAGGCGGTTTCGGCGTCGATCGCCTTGCCCAGGTTCCTCAGTCGGGCGATCTCGTCCTCCTGGTCCTGGATCTTCTTCTTGTTCTCGGCGATCTGCGCTTCGGACTTCACGTCGGCATTGTCGACAATGACCTTGAGCTGCGTGACGGTCTGATCGTTCGACGCGATGATGGTATCGAGGTCGGCAATGGCCGAGTCGAGCTGTGCCAGCGCGACCATGCGCTCCCTCGGGTCCGTCGATTCGAGCTGAGCGCGGAGCACCGAAAGCCGGTCCCTGACATGCTTCAGGTCGACCT
>DATJLY010000404.1:0-5698 GCA_035509095.1 Allostellaceae bacterium
GGCGGTGCGGACCTATGCCGAGCATCTCGATGCGTGGGAGGAAGCAGACCGGCTGGGCTTCGACGGGATCGGCTTCAACGAGCATCATTGCTCGCCCTACGGTCTGATGAATTCGCCGAACTTGATGGCGGCCTCGGCGGCGCAGCGCACCAAGCGCGCGAAGCTTCTGATCTACGGCAATCTCCTGCCGCTGCACGAGCCGCTGCGGCTCGCCGAAGAGCTGTCGATGCTCGATTGCCTCTCGAACGGCCGCCTCATCTCGGGCTTCGCGCGGGGCATCCCGCGTGAGTACCAGGTCCATAACGTGCCGCTTGCCGAATCACGCGCGCGGTTCGAGGAGGCCTATGAGATCGTGCTCCGGGCCTGGACCGAGGAGATCTTCTCCTATCACGGCAAATTCTGGTCCTACGAGAACGTGGCGATGTGGCCGCGACCGGTGCAGCGTCCGCATCCGCCGGTATGGATGCCGATCACTGGCAGCCAGGAATCGATCGAGTTCGCCGGCCGCCACAACATCACCATCACGCCGGGCCAGGGCCGCGGCGCCGGCGGGCGCGGCCTGCAAGAGGATATCATCCGCCATTATGCGAAATGCCTTGCGGCCGCGGGCCATCGCATCACGCCCGATCACCTGGCACTCGGCGTCAGCGCCTATGTCGCCGACACGAAAGCGCGCGCGGTCGCCGAGATGGGTCCCTATCACCTCTATTTCAACCGCACGCTCTATAGCCACGGCAATTTCACCGAGACCAGCACCGGGCGCGAGCGCGGCTATATGAGCAAAAGCTCGAGCGACTATGTGCGGCCCGAAAATCTGGCGGCGATCGAACGGGCGCGCGACGATTTCCGCGGCATGACCATGGAGGATTTGACGCGCCAGGCGCAGAACATGGCCTGGGGCCCGCCTCGCGAAGTGACCGAGCGCATCATCGAGGCCGCCGAGCATTTGGGCGCCAACCGGATCAATGTGAGCTTCAACCGCGGCGCGCTGCCGCAGGAATTGTTCATCGAGCAAATCCGCCGCTTCGCCTCGGACGTCCTGCCGGCACTTCAGGCCCACGAAGTGACCCGCGTGCCGATCGCCGAGGAAGCGGCCGCGTAGCCCTATTGCTTGGGGCTGTCGGTGGCGCCCAAGCCCGATGCGGCGACGCTTCCGGATATCCGGGACAAGCGGCTGGTGTTCCTGATCGGCGCGCCGCGCAGCGGCACCACCTGGCTGCAGATCCTGCTGTCGTCCTCGCCTGCCGTCGCGACCTTCACCGAGACGCACCTTTTTTCGACCTACACCGCCTCGCTTTTTGCAGGGTGGCGCACGTTTGAGAACAGCCCGGACCCGGTCGGGCTGAAGATGATGATGAGCAAGGAGGAGTTTCTTGGCCTGGTACGGGAGATCACGTCCGCCGTGATGTCGCGCATCCTCATGACCAGGCCGACGGCATCCGTGATCCTGGAAAAGACGCCGTTCCACGCCTGTTGCTGCCCGGACATTCTCGCGGTTTATCCCGACGCCTATTTTCTCCACATCGTCCGCGATCCCCGCGCCGTCGTCGCCTCGATGCGGGCGGCGCGGCAATGGGGCGGTTCGGGGTGGGCGTCACCGTGGCTCGCCGACAATTGCGAATTCTGGCGCAAATGCGTCGAGGAGGCGCGCGCCATGCGCGCCGCCACATCCCGCTATCTCGAGATCCGTTACGAGGACCTCGTCGACAACGGCATCCCGACCTTGCGCCAGGTATTCCGTTGGATGGAGATCGACGAGCCCGAACCGGAATGCGCCCGAATCCTCGAGGCGAACCGGATCGACAATCTCCGGAACCAATCGGGCGACGGAACCTCGGATTTCGTCCGCAGGCTCCGGGAGCTTTATGGCGGCGGTGGAACGTCGGGGTTCTTCCGCCGAGGCGAAGTCGATGGGTGGCGGCAGGACCTGACCCCGCGCCAGGTTCAGCTGATCGAGCGGATGACCGGGAAGATCGCGGTCGAGCTGGGATACGAGCCGACGCCGAACGCCGCGTTCGACGCCAACCGGGTCATCGTGGCGTGCATGCTTGCGGCGGAGAGGATTCGCAGCGGCCTGAAGTGGCGCGTCAAGCGCCTGGTCGACGCCCGATAACCATAGGCTCCGTCACGGCATCCGGACGGCAAGCGGCCCGCCGCTTCCACGCTATTCAAAGACATCGCCCGTGCTAGGATATTTCCTCAACGAGCCGGAGAGCGCGCGTGGCTTCGGAGCCGGTCCAGCGCAAGCTTGCTGCGATCCTTGCCGCAGACGTGGTCGGCTACAGCCGGCTGACGGGCGCGGACGAGGATTTGACGCTGGCGCGGTTGCGGGCGCTGCGCAGCGACCTGATCGACCCGACGATTTCCGTGCATCACGGTCGTGTCGTGAAGCGGACCGGCGACGGCGCGCTTGTCGAGTTCCGCAGCGCCGTCGATGCCGTGCGGTGCGCCATCGAGGTTCAGCGCAACATGGTTGAGCGCAATGCGGGCCTGCCGTCCGAGCGGCGCATCGAATTCCGCATCGGCGTTCACCTCGGCGACGTGGTCGAGGAAAGCGACGGCGATCTCATGGGAGACGGCGTCAACATCGCCGCAAGGCTCGAAGGCATCGCCGATGCGGGAGGCATTTGCATCTCCGAAGACACCTGGCGGCAGGTGCGCGATAAAATCGGCGAAACCTTCACCGACCTTGGCGAGCGCGAGCTCAAGAACATCGCCCGGCCGATGCGCGCCTATCGCGTCGAGTTCAAGGCCCCGGCTCCCGCGACGCGAGAAAGCCAGGCGCTTCCATTGCCGGACCGGCCTTCGATCGCGGTGTTGCCGTTTCAGAATATGAGCGGCGATCCCGAGCAGGAATATTTCGCGGACGGCATCGTCGAGGACATCATCACGGCGCTCTCCCGCTTTCGGCAGCTGTTCGTCATCGCGCGTAATTCGAGCTTCACCTACAAGGGGCGGGCGGTCGACGTGAAGCAGGTCGGCACCGAGCTGGGCGTGCGTTATGTCCTCGAAGGCAGCGTGCGAAAGGCGGCGGGCCGCGTTCGCATCACGGGGCAGCTGATCGATACGGCGAGCGGCACGCATTTGTGGGGCGACCGCATCGACGGCGCGCTCGAGGATATTTTCGATCTGCAGGATCAGGTCACCACGAGCGTCGTCGGCGCGATCGCGCCAAAAATGGAGCTGGCCGAGATCGAGCGCGCGAAGCGGAAGCCGACCGAGAATCTCGGCGCCTACGACTATTACCTCCGCGGGGCCGCGAGCTTCCATCTGATGACGCGGGCGGGCTTGGACGCGGCGCTGCAATCCTTCTACCGCGCCATCGAGCTCGATCCGGAATTCGCGTCGGCCTATGGGATGGCGGCGTGGTCCTTCGTGTGGCGGCGGGCGAATGGCTGGACCGCCGATCGCGCGAAAGAAGTCGCCGAGGCGGAAAGGCTGGCGCGGCGCGCCGTCGAATTCGGCAAGGATGACGCGATCGCGCTTTCCAGGGCGGGACACACGATGGCCTTCATCTGCGGCGACCTGCCGACCGGGGCCGCGTTCTGTGATCGCGCGCTTCAGGCCAATCCGAATTTGGCGACGGCGTGGTTCCTGAGCGGCGCGGTGCGGGTCTGGATCGGAGAGCCGGAGGTCGCGATCGAGCAAGTGATGCGCGCCATGCGCATGAGCCCGTTCGACCCGCTTCTCTATCTGATGCAAACCATCACGGCATTCGCCCACTTTTTCGCCGGTCGCTATGGCGAAGCATCCTTGTGGGCCGAAAAAGCCCTGCGGGACGATCCGAACTGGCTGTCGGCGTTATGGGTGACCGCCGCGAGCCAGGCGCTCGACGGACGTCTCGACACGGCACGGCAAACGATGGCGCGTGCCCGGCAGATCGATCCCGCGCTCCGGATTTCCACCCTGCAAGCCGCCTATCCGATCCGACGGCCGGAGGACTTCGCCAAATGGGCCGACGGATTGCGCCAGGCCGGGATGCCCGAGGCATAAGGCGAACACGGTCATCGAGCCGAGGCCATCATGCCAAGGCCGGGATTCGTGCTAGTCTTGCGTCGGAAACGGATTGACGCCATGGCCCACGAACGCATCGAGATCAATCCCGAGATCATGGGGGGCAAACCCGTGATCCGCGGAAGCCGTGTACCGGTCGAGCTGATCCTTCGCAAACTCGGAGCCGGCATGACGCCTGAGGCGGTGCTTGCCGACCATCCGAGGCTGATCCTCGATGACATTCGGGCGGCGCAGACTTTTGCAGCCGATTATCTTGCCGATGAGGAACTGGTCTATCGCTGAAGGATCGCCTCGTGCGATGGCTCGCGGATGAATGCGTCGACGCGGCGGTTGTTCACCACCTGCGTACATCCGGCAATGACACGACCTACATGGCCGAGCGCGCGCCGGGTGCCACCGATTTATTCGTGATCCGGCTCGCAAACGAGGAAGAGCGACTCCTTTTGACTGAAGACAAGGATTTCGGGGACCTTGTGTTTCGACAGAGGACGGCCGTGCCTGGGCTCGTCCTCCTACGCATCGACCCGGAGGATCGAGCCCTCAAATGGGAACGTCTGGAAGCGGCAATAGCACAGTTCGGAGAGTCGCTTTATGGCCGCCATCTCGTGGTGGAAAAGGCGCGTATACGATCAAGAGCCATGCTAAGATAGTATTGAACCGTGCTCTGCCAAATCAGTCATAGCAGAAAGCGAACGTTGCCTCGAAGCGCCACATCTCGAGAGCGTCGGAGAGTCGTATGACCGTCCCAGATTACGAAAGCCTGATGCTTCCGATTTTGACGGTGGCGGGCGACGGTCAAGAACATCGCATTGGTGATGTGGTGGAGCAGCTTCCAACCAACTCTCGTTGACGGAGTCGGATCGCCAACACCTTCTGCCGCTGCCGACCATGGGCCTGAGGCGGTTCCGATTTGTCGGATCTGCTCAAAGCATCAAGCCGGCGGCTCATCATCAAAAAGGGGATTTGCTATCGCACGCCAAATGTAGTACATAAGCGTACATCATGGACAAAGGGTGGAGGGAGCCACTGCGCAGCGGTTATCAATTGTCGCGTTTTTCTGGGGCGGCGGCCGCGATGGCGGCGAGGAAGGCGCGGACGGCGCTGGCGGGGCCGTCGGGATGGTCCCAGACGGCGGAGATGACGGCCAGGAAATCGACCCCGGATGCCACCAGCGGCCCGCAATTTTGCGGCGTGATGCCGCCGATCGCGACCGACGGGACCGTCATGGTCTCGGACCACCAGGAGAGGATCTCGGGGTCCGAGGTGAAGCGGCGGCCGCCCTTTGTGGGGCTTGGGAAGAAGCCGCCGAAGGCGACATAGTCGGCGCCCTTCTCCGCGGCCTCGATGGCGAGGTGGCGGCTTGCATAGCAGGTGACGCCGACGATCCGGTCGGGCCCCAACAGGCGCCGCGCCTCGTCATAGGGCGCGTCCTCCTGGCCGACATGGACGCCGTCGCAGCCGGTCTTGAGCGCGAGGTCGGGGCGGTCGTTCATGATGAAGGCGACGTCCCGGCCTTCGGTGATCGGCCGCAGGATGTCGGCGGCACGGCAGATGGCGTCGTCGCCGATGTCCTTGAGGCGGAGCTGGAGACAGGCCACATCGCCCGCGTCGAGCGCGGCCTTGAGACGGTCGGCAAAGGCCGGCGGGTCGATCGCCGGCGGGGTGATCAGATAAAGCCGCGCCG
>DATJLY010000405.1:0-3249 GCA_035509095.1 Allostellaceae bacterium
TGGGGCGCGTGATCGAAGTGGATCGTGCCGCGCGGGCCGCGCGTATCGAGGGCGGCGCGTTCGGGCCGGCGCTCGAGGCGCAATTGAAGCCGCACGGCTTCACGTTGCGCCATTTCCCGCAAAGCTTCGAGTACTCGACGCTCGGCGGCTGGATCGCGACGCGCTCGGGCGGGCATTTCGCGTCGCTCTATACGCATATCGACGATTTCGTCGAATCCGTGCGCATGGTGACGCCCCAGGGGATGTTCGAGACGCGGCGCCTGCCTGGGTCGGGCGCGGGGCCTGCGCCCGAGCGGCTCGTCATCGGGTCCGAAGGCATCCTCGGCATCATCACCGAGGCCTGGATGCGGCTTCAGGAGCGGCCGCGTTTCCGCGCCGGGTCGGCGGTGCGGTTCAAGGATCTCTTCGAGGCGGCGCGCGCGCTCCGCGTCATCTCGCAGGCCGGGCTCTATCCCGCCAATTGCCGCATCCTCGACCCCGAAGAGGCCTACAACACCGGCTCGGGCGATGGCAGCGCGGCGATCATGGTGCTCGCCTTCGAATCAGGCGACCATCCGGTCGAGCCATGGATGAAGCGCGCGCTCGAATGCTGCGCCGACCATGGCGGCACGCCCGAGGCCGAGGGCGCCGCCGACGCGCACCGCGAAGGGTCCGCGGGACGCTGGCGCAACGCGTTCATCCGCATGCCCTATGCCCGCGAGGTGACGGTGCGCCGCGCGGTGATCAACGACACGTTCGAGACCGCGATCACCTGGGACCGGTTCGAAAGCTTCCACGACAAGGTAAAGGCGGCGACGGCGGCGGCGATCAAGGACGCGACCGGCCGCCCCGGCCAAGTGACCTGCCGCTTCACCCATGTCTACCCGGATGGGCCCGCGCCCTATTTCACGTTCCACGCGCTGGGCTCGCATGGGCGCCTCATCGAGCAATGGCAGGCGATCAAGAATGCGGCGTCCGACGCGCTGATCGAGGCGGGCGGCACCATCACGCATCACCACGCGGTCGGTCGCCAGCATCGCCCGTGGTACGACCGCGAACGCCCGCCGCTCTTCGCCGCGGCATTGAAGGCCGCCAAGGCCGCGCTTGATCCGCACGGCATGCTCAATCCCGGCGTGCTGATCGACCCCTGACCAGATTGACATCGGCCGCGGGGCAGGCGATCACTCGGCCCCATGGAAATCGCGATCATCGGCGGCGGCATCGGCGGGCTCGTCGCGGCGCTCTATCTCGAGCGCGAGAACATCCCTTGCACCGTCTACGAGGCGACGCCGGTTTTCAGCGAGCTGGGCGTCGGCATCAATCTTCAGCCGCATGCGATCCGGGCGCTGGCCGATCTCGGCCTTTACGATGCGCTGCGGCGCGTCTCGTGCGAGCCGACCGAGACCCGCTTCTTCAACCGCCACGGGCAGCTCATCCACCGCGAGGCGCTGGGGCGCGCGGCCGGATATAACTGGCCGCAATTCTCGATCCATCGCGGCGATTTGCACGAGGCGCTGCTCGCGGCCGTGAAGACGCGGCTGGGACCCGATGCGGTCGTGATGGGCCACCGCTGCACGCAGATCGATGAGGACGAGAACGGCGTCCGCATCGCCTGGCGCGATGCGGGCGGCGCGCCCCTGCCCGTGACCAAGGCGACCGTCGCGCTGGGCTGCGACGGCGTCCATTCGGCGGTGCGCCGGCAATTCTATCCCGATGAAGGCCCGTTCGCGTTCGGCGGCATCAATATGTGGCGCGGCTCGACGCGGTATCGGCCGATCCTGACCGGGCGCTGCGTGATCCTCGCGGGCTCGCTCGCCTTCGGCAAGCTGGTGATCTATCCGATGCGCGATTACGGCGACGGGACCCATCTCATCAACTGGAACGTCGAGGTTCATTCGGAGGTCGCCGGTCCGAACCTGTGGAACAAGAATGGCCGGGTCGAGGATTTCCTGTGGCGGTTCGAGCAGACGCGCTTCGACTGGCTCGACTATCCTGACCTCGTGTCGCGCGCCGACATGGTGCTCGAATATCCGATGGTTGACCGCGATCCGATCCCGCGCTGGACGTTCGGCCGCGTGACCCTGCTGGGCGATGCCGCCCATCCCATGTATCCGCGCAGCGGCAACGGCGCGGCGCAGTCGATCATCGATGCCGCCACGGTGGCGCGGCTGCTCGCGACCCACGAACCGGCCACGGCGCTCGCCGCCTACGAAGCGGAGCGGCTCGGCAAGGCCAACGATATCGTGTTGGCGGCCCGCTCGCGCCCGCCCGACCTCATCATCGAGACGGTGGAGGGCCGCACCGGCGGCGCGCGCTTCGACCGCCTCGAGGACGTGATCAGCGAGGACGAGATGAAGGCGATCCTCGACCGCTTCAAATCGCTCGTCGGCGCCGATATCGCATCCGTCAACCGGTAGCTCGGTATGTCCTCTTATCCTTCTCCGCCCTGAAAGGGGGGAGAAGGAGGGGCCCGCGCCGCAGGCGCGGGAGGATGAGGTGGGTTGCCGCAGATGCTCTGGAATCCCCGACCTCACCCCGGCCCTCTCCGCCCCGAGGGGCGGAGAGGGAGTACGCGTTCTCACCCTTTCAGCGGGCACTGATCGTGATATTGGTCGTGCCAGTCCTCGGCGGCGGTGCCTTTGAGCGCCAGATGCATCTTGCCGTCCGGGTCCTTCACCACCTCGGTCAGGTAGATGTTCTGGATCGGATAGTGGTTGTTGTCGAACTTGAAGGGGCCGCGCACGGACTGGAAATCGGCTTTTTTTAGCGCCGCGCGGAACGCGTCCTTGTCGGCGATATTGCCATGGACCGCGGCGACCGCGCTGTCGATGAGGTTGACGGCGTCATATTGCAGGGCCGCGAAGATGGTCGGCTTGCGCCCGTATTTCGCCTGGAACTCCGACACGAATTTCTTGTTGGCCGGATTGTCGAGCTCGTAAGACCAGCTCGTGCTCTGGATGATGCCGACGGCGGCGTCACCTTCGGCGCCGAAGCTCAGCTCGGTCGCGAGCGTGTCCTCGGAATAAAGCGGGATCTTGAGGCCCGACTGCGCAAGCTGCTTCAGGAACGAGATGCCCGGGCCGCCGGGATAGAACACGAAGAGGGCGTCGGGATTGGCGGCGCGGACCTGCGACAATTCGGGCGCCAGATCGACCTGCATCTGGAACGGCGTATAGACGGGCCCGTATGCCTTGCCCTTGTAGAATTTCATCGCGCCGCCGATCTTCTCCCACCCGGCCTGATAGTCGGCGCCCATGAAATAGACCGACT
>DATJLY010000406.1:0-8439 GCA_035509095.1 Allostellaceae bacterium
TTCTGACTGCGCGGCCGGTGCCCGCGCGGTGGTCACGCCGCCAGCTCCGCGTGCGGCGCGACGACGATGGTCTGCTTGCCGGCTTCCTTGGCGCGGTACATGGCGACGTCGGCGCGCGCGATGATCTCGCTTGCGTTTTCGGTGATAGGGCCGGTCACGAAGGCGAGCCCGATCGACATCCCGATCATGCGCATCGCGGGATCGTCGATCGCCTGCGTCTTGACGCCGAAGCCGCGGAGCAGCGACTGCGCGCGTCTCATCGCAGTGGTCCGCGGGATGCGGTCGATCCATAGCACGAACTCGTCCCCGCCAAGCCGCCCGATCAAGTCTCCGGACCGGCCGAGATGGCGCAGCGCGTCGGCAACGCCTCGGAGCGCCCGGTCGCCCGCGGCATGGCCCAGCGCGTCGTTGACGCGCTTGAAATTGTCGAGGTCGATGAACATGAGCGCGCCGCCCGGCTCCATCGCGCCGGCATCATGCTTCAAGCGCGCGAGGCGTCGATCGAGCTCTTCCACAAAGGCACGGCGGTTCAACAACGAGGTGAGCGCGTCGGTGCGCGACAACGCGATGATCTGCTCCAATGCGGCGATTTGCGCCAGCGCGACGCCGAGATAATCCGCGACATCGGCCAAGAGCGCCCGGTCATCCTCGCCGAACGAGCCGCATCGCACCTCTTTCCACAGCACGATCGCGCCTTCGTGCTTCTGGCGGAAACGGGCGGCATGAACGAGGAAGTGGAGATCCTCGCAGGTGAACCCGGTGGCAGAAGCCTCGCCAAGCCGCGCCAGCGCCTCATCGAGCGCGCAGGAGGGCGCTCCTTCGCCCCAGCGCGCGGCGGGCGCATCGGGCCCGCGCAACACGGCGCCCCCGGCCGCACCCGCGGCGAGCCCCAGAGCCGAAATCGCCGCCATCAGCGCGTCCGCCGGATCGAGATCGTCGCGCATGCTGCGCACGATGCGGGTCATCACGCGGTCGTGGAGGCGCGCCTCGGCAAGCTCGCGCTCGTGCCGCCGCCACTCGCTCACGTCGCGGCACAGGCCACGCGCGCCGACCCAGGCGCCATCGGCGTCGCGCACGGGCTTTGCCGCAACCGAGAGACAGGCAAGCTCGCCATCGGCGCGGCGAAACCAGATCTCGCGATCGGCCACGGGACCGCGCGCGGCAAACACGGCGGCGTTTGCCGGATTGTCGAGAAACGCCGCGGGATCGCGGCCCAGGAGATCGGTCGCGTTCCAGCCCAAGGCGCCTCTGGGCGAGACAAAGCTGAAGCGCTCGCTTGCGTCGGTTTCCCACGCGAAGTCGCTCGAAATCTCGACGAGGTCCTTGTAACGCTGCCGCGATTCCGCGAGCGCCTGACGCAATGCGCGATCGCCCGCAGGCGGTGGAGGAAAAAGAGACGGCTCGGCGATGGCCATGTGCGCGGGTTCGAGCGGGAAGACGACAGCAAAAATATCGAGTGAGGT
The DNA here is from genome assembly GCA_035509095.1 of Allostellaceae bacterium. GTDB lineage: Bacteria > Pseudomonadota > Alphaproteobacteria > ATCC43930 > CGMCC-115725 > DATJLY01. Next base: position 1,464 of record DATJLY010000406.1, read on the forward strand.
GTGAGGAAGGCGTTAATCGCCGAGCGCGCGAAAGTGCGATTAACCACGTTAATTCATGCACATAGTGGTGTATGACGCGGGCTCGTCGCGAGCGCGGTCGCGCGAGATCTTTGATCGCGTCGCAAGCGGGCGCGCCGCGGTGTGGCAACCGCAAGCCGCCCTTCCCCCATGGTCAAAAACGCCTATATTAGCGGGGCTGGGCAACCAGCTATGGCGATAAACGGCGCATGGAATAAGCGTTGCGGACCCGGGGGCAGTTCCCGGCGCCTCCACCAAATTCTATGGGGGCGAATTAGGATCGACGCGCGTGATAAAGATGTGGCTGTCGCCCGGCATGGTACCACCGTTATCGGACCGAACCTTAGTTGCGAACGATAACTTCGCACAAGAGGCGCTCGCGGCCTAATCCCCTAACGGGGATGAAAGCCTAAAGCACTTCGCGGCCCGGGGGGCGCCGGGCAACAGAAGCCCCCCACTTCGCAACGGCGGAGTGCGTGGGGAGTGAAGGATCTGTTGAGATACGACCGCATGGTCGAGACCGCCCTCAGAGGCGTAGTGCGCGAGGCTCTTGCCCGCGCCGCGACGAGCGGGCTTCCGGGCACGCATCACTTCTACATCACGTTCCGCACCACGTTCCCCGGCGCCGAGCTTCCCGACTATCTCGGCAAGCAGTTCCCGGAAGACATGACCATCGTCCTCGAGCACCAGTTCTGGGACCTCGAGGTCGAGGAAACTAAATTCGCCGTCACCTTGAGCTTCAAGGGAAAGCCCGAGCGGATCACCGTGCCGTTCGGCTCGATCACCGGATTCGCCGACCCCTCCGTGAAATTCGCGCTCCAATTCCAAGCCGAACCGCAGGAGCTTCCGTTTCCGGCCGCCCCGGAAGAAGGCCCCGCGTCCGAGCAAAGGCCCGAGCCCGCGCCCCGTCCCGCCCAAGGCGAGGTTGTGGCGCTTGACGCCTTCCGCAAGAAATAGCGGCCGCGCGCCGCTCCTCCAGGACAAAGATGGCATGACCGATCCCGCGTTCCACGAACTCTTCCCGCTGGGCGAAGACGACACGCCCTATCGCAAGCTCAGCGGCGACCATGTCGGCAGCGCCATGTTCGCCGGCCAAAGCGTGCTCACCGTCGAGCCGCCGGCGCTGACCCTGCTGGCCGCGCAGGCGATGGTGGATTGCCAGCATTTGCTGCGTCCCGGACATCTGCAGCAGCTTCGCGCGATCCTCGACGATCCCGAGGCGTCGGCGAACGACCGGTTCGTCGCCTTCGACCTTTTGAAGAACGCGAATATCGCGGCCGGCAAAGTCCTGCCCATGTGCCAGGACACCGGCACCGCCATCGTCATGGGCAAAAAAGGGCAGCGCGTCTGGACCGGAGGTGGCGACGCGGCCGCGCTCGCGGCCGGCATTCGGCGCACATACACCGACACCAACTTGCGCTACAGCCAGCTTGCGCCACTCTCGATGTTCAAGGAGGTGAATACCGGCGACAATTTGCCGGCGCAGATCGACCTCTTCGCCGACGAGGGCGATGAATATCATTTCCTGTTCATCGCCAAGGGCGGCGGTTCGGCCAACAAGACGTTCCTCTATCAAGCGACGCCCGCGGTGCTGAACCCCGTTGCGCTCAGCAAGTTCATCGACGAGCGCATCCGCACCTTGGGCACCGCCGCCTGCCCGCCCTATCACCTCGCGGTCGTGATCGGCGGCACGTCGGCCGAGCTCAACCTGAAGACGGTGAAGCTCGCGAGCTGCCGCTATCTCGATTCCCTGCCCAGCGAAGGCAACACGTTCGGGCAGGCGTTCCGCGACCGCGGGCTCGAGGCCGAGGTGCTGGAGCTGTCGCGCAAGACCGGTATCGGGGCGCAGTTCGGCGGCAAATATTTTTGCCACGACGTGCGGGTCATCCGGCTGCCGCGCCACGGCGCCAGCGTGCCTATCGGCATCGGCGTGTCATGCTCGGCCGACCGCCAGATCCTCGGCCGCATCGACCGCGACGGCATCTTCCTGGAACAGCTCGAAACCAATCCTGCCCAGTACCTGCCGGATATCGGCGAGCACGATCTCGCCGGCGATGTGGTGCGGATCGACCTCACGCGGCCGATGGGTGAAATCCGCCGCACTCTGTCGCAATACCCGATCAAGACACGCCTGGCCCTCAACGGGCCGCTGATCGTGGCGCGGGACTTGGCGCATGCCCGGTTGAAGGAGGAATTGGATCGCGGCCGCGCGCTGCCCGACTATCTGAAGGATCACCCGATCTATTATGCAGGCCCCGCGAAGACGCCGACGGGTTTCGCCTCCGGCTCGTTCGGGCCGACGACGGCCGGGCGGATGGATTCCTATGTCGGCGACTTCATGAAGGCGGGCGGCAGCTTCGTCACCCTCGCCAAGGGCAATCGCGGCGCCGAGGTGCGCGAGGCATGCAAGGCCTATGGCGGATTTTATCTCGGCTCGGTCGGCGGGCCGGCCGCGCGGCTTGCCCAGGACTGCATCCGCAAGGTCGAGACGGTGGCCTATCCCGAACTGGGGATGGAGGCGATCTGGCGCATCGAAGTGGAGGATTTCCCCGCCTTCATCGTTATCGACGATAAGGGCAACGACTTCTTCGCCAAGCTGGTGTGAGAGGGTGATGGCGGCGTCGGAGGGTTTCGTCGCGTTCGTCTGCGATCAACTCGGACCCTGGGCCGCTGTGCTTCCGCGACGCATGTTCGGCGGACTGGGACTTTTCCGCAGCGGCACGATGTTCGCGCTGGTGCAGGAGGACACGCTTTATTTCCGCACCGACGACGCCAATGTCGGCGATTTTCGCGCCGCCGGCATGGCGCCCTTCTCCTACCGCCGAGCCGGACGCACGGTAGCGCTCGGGTACCATGCGGTACCGTCCGACGTGCTCGACGAGAGCGATCGGCTCGCCGCCTGGGCCGAGAAGGCCTATGCTGCCGCCCTGCGCCGGGCCAAATCGCGCGCCGGTTAGCATTTGGGATGATTGAGTGGCCAACGGCACCGATCTCGGACCGCTGATCAGGGGCGACAAGGGGGCCTGGGACGGGTTCGTGAGGCGCTATGCCGGCCTCCTCCTCGCCGCGGTGCGGGCGGTCGCGCGCGACGGGGCCGATATCGACGACCTGGTCCAAGAAGTGTTCGCCCGGCTCTGCAAGGACGATTTCCGGCTCCTCAAGACCTACGACCCGACCCGCGCCGGCCTCACGACATGGCTGACCATCGTCGCGCGCAGCACGGCCCGCGACGCTTTACGGCGGCATCACGTACGGGTCACGCCGATCGAAGACGTGCCGGAAGCGCAGCTCGCCGTCGAAGACCGTCACATCGAGCCCATCAAGTTCCCCGAAGAGCTTTTGTCGCCGCGTCAGAAGCTCGTCCTGACAATGCTTTATGAGCGTGATATGGAGGTCACCGAGATCGCCGCCGCGCTCAAGATCGACCCCCAGACCGTCCGCAGCACCCATCACAAGGCGATGCTCAAACTTCGCACGCATTTCGCCGTTGAAGGGCGGCCGGAGAAGCCTGAGGATGCTGCGGCAAAGGCGGACCGGCGGGGATGATGGAAGATAACCGTGCCTAGATTAAGAATGAGGAGATGACGATGACGGGTCCGGGGGACAGGACAGAAAGCGTCGCGCTCTGGCAGAAGTGGCGCCTCGAGGCGTCGGCGGCGACGGAGCGTGTCGCACCCGATCCCTTGGCACTCGCTGCCTACGCGGACAGACGCAGCGACGATGAGGCCGAGGTCGAGCCGGTCGAGGATTGGCTTGCCGCCAACCCTGACGCGATCGATGACCTTCTGGCAGCGCGGCAAGCCGCGCTGGCGGCCCCGCCTTCGATCGCATCGGAAGCGCTGATCGCGCGCGCGTGCGGACTGGTCCCTACGCCGGCCGGTAACGTCGTACCGTTGCGCCGAGCCGGTGCCCGCGCACCGCTGTGGCTTTCCGCGGTCCGGTGGGGCGGCCTTGCGGCGAGCCTCGTCATTACGAGCATGGTCGGCTTCACGCTCGGCAACAGCGCCTATTCGAATTTCGCCGGCCAGCCGGCTGCCGAAGGCGCGCTTCACGAGCTGCTCGACCCCCCGCTGAACGTCTTTAGCGAGGACGAGGATTCGTCGACGTGACCTCCGTGGTCGAGGGCACCAGCCATGGTGCCCGCGGCGGACGCGGGCTCTGGGTTGCGCTGGCACTGTCGCTGACGCTCAACATCTTCGTCATTGGCGGTCTGGTCTGGCCGATCGTGACCGGCGGCCCGCCGCGGCAGCAGGGCCCGATCGAGCGTTTGATCATCGACGCCCGGAGGCTCGATCTTACGCCCGACCAGAAAGCCGCACTGGGCATCTTCGGCGCCGCTGCAAGAAAGGCAAATCTGGGCTTGCGGGAAGCCAACACGCCATTGATGCGCGACATCTGGACGGAGATAGGCAAGCCGCAGCCGGACGCGGCGCGTATCGCGACAATCACGGACCAAGTGCTGGAAAACCGCCGCGCCTTCCAAAAGGCGATGAGCACGAACCTGCTCGCGTTCGTGACGACGCTGTCGCCGGAACAGCGCCAACACTTCGCCGAGCTGCAGATGCAGCGCCCTGAAGGGCCCCATCCGGGAGCGGGACCCCAGGCGACCCGCTGATCCTGCGGTCCCGGCCGGCAGGACCTATATTTACCCTGTCACGGACGAGGACGGTCCATGGCAGGATCGCCAAGACAGCGCATCTCGAAGGAACGACCTTGAAGCAGGCGGCGCTCGTGCTCGCCTATCCGAGGATTTCGATCGATGGGTCCGTCGGGAGACAATGACCAGGACCGGCTGAGCGACGCGCCGAAAAAGCGCTCGGTCGCGATCGCCGGGCACCGCACGAGCTTTTCGCTCGAGGAGCCTTACTGGCGCGATCTCGCCGAGGTCGCGCGCCGGCGCGGCATTTCGCTGAGCGCGCTCGTCGCAACGGTCGATTCCGGCCGGCGCGGCAACCTGTCGAGCGCGCTACGGCTTTTCGTGCGGGACTGCTACGTGCGCGGGGAACTTGGCCCGCAGGCCAAACCGGAATAATCTCTCGGGACGACCATGGCCGAGATCGTTAACCTTAACCGCGTCCGCAAGGAACGCCAGCGCCAGGAGGCGGCCCGCCGCGCCGAGGAGAATCGCGCGCGCTTTGGCCGCACCAAGGGCGAGCGATCGAAGACCGAGCGCGAGAAGGACAAGTCCGACAAAGACCTTGATGGCAAGCGGCTCGATTGACGGGTCAGCAGAGCGCGTCGAGATAAAGCCTCAGGTTTTCCGCGTCGAAGCACACGAACAGCACGCGATCGAGCGACGCGCTCGCAGTGGCGAACCGCCGCGTCTCCGCCACGGCGATGGCAGCGGCTCGCGGCTTCGGGAAGCCGAACACGCCGGTCGAAATCGCGGGAAACGCGATCGAGCGCACGCCGTGCGTCACAGCGAGCGTCAGGCTCGCGCGGTAGCATGCGGCCAGCAGCTCGTCTTCGCGCGCCGCGCCGCCGCGCCACACCGGACCGACCGCGTGGATGACATGCCGCGCCTTGAGGCGATAGCCCTTGGTGATGCGTGCTTCGCCGGTGGGACAGCCGCCGAGGCTCCGGCATTCGGCGAGAAGGTCGGGACCCGCCGCCCGATGGATCGCGCCATCGACGCCGCCACCGCCCAGAAGGCTCGCATTGGCAGCATTGACGATGGCATCCACGTCGAGCGCCGTGATGTCGCCTTCGATCGCCTCGATCCGCGCCGGCATCCTCTGCCCCCTAAACCCTCAGGATCTTCCCGGGATTCATGATGTTGTGGGGATCGAGCGCCGATTTCAGCGTGCGCATCACGCCGAGCGCCGCGCCATGCTCGGCGTCGAGATGATGGATCTTCCCCTGCCCGACCCCGTGCTCGCCCGTGCAGGTTCCGTCGAGCGCGATCGCGCGGGCGACCATGCGGTCGTTGAGGCGCGAGGCCGCGGCGAATTCCGCCTCGTTGCCGGAATCGAGGATGAAGCAGCAATGGAAATTGCCGTCGCCCACATGCCCTACGATCGGCGCACACAGCCCGGCCGCTTCGATCTCGCGCTTGGTCTCGGTGATGCATTGGACGAGCCCCGAGATCGGGACGCAGACATCGGTCGCCCAGCCGCCGCATCCGGGCCTGAGCGCCAACGCCGCGAAATAGGCGTCATGCCGCGCCTGCCACAGCCGGTTGCGGGCCTCGGTCGTCTCGGCCCAGGCGAAGCCGGTGCCGCCTTGCTCGCGGGCCAGCGCCTCGACGAACTCGACCTGTTCCTTGACGCCCGCCGCCGAGCCGTGAAACTCGCACAGCAAGGTCGGAGCCACCGGATAGTCGAGCTTCGAATAGCGGTTGACCGCGTCGATCTGAACCTCGTCCAGCAACTCGATCCGCGCCATCGGGATGCCGGCCTGGATGGTCATGACCACGGTCTCGACCGCGGCCTCGAGGCTCGGGAACGAGACGACCGCGGCGCGGACCGCCTCGGGTACGCCGTGAAGCCGCACCGTCACTTGCGTGATGACGCCGAGCGTTCCCTCGGAACCGACGAAGAGCCGCGTCAGGTCATAGCCCGCCGCCGATTTTCGCGCGCGCCGCGCGGTGCGGATCACCTCGCCCGACGGCAGCACCACCTCGAGCGACAGCACGTTCTCGCGCATCGTGCCATAGCGCACGGCGTTGGTCCCCGAAGCTCGCGTCGCCGCCATGCCGCCCAAGGTCGCGTCGGCGCCGGGATCGATCGGGAAGAACAGGCCGGTATCACGCAGATGCTGATTGAGAGCCTTGCGCGAGACGCCGGCCTCGACGGTGCAGTCGAGATCTTCGGCCGAGACGCGCAGCACGCGATCCATCTGCGAAAGGTCGATCGACACCCCGCCTTCGAGCGCCGCGACCTGGCCTTCGAGCGAGGTGCCGGCGCCGAACGGGATGACGGGCACGCGTTCGGCGACGCAAAGCCGCACGGTCTCGGCG
>DATJLY010000407.1:0-3713 GCA_035509095.1 Allostellaceae bacterium
ATTTCGCGCATACGTTCCGGTGCATGGCCGAGCAGATCATCCTGCGCCGCGCGCAGCATCAGGAGATGGCGAGCGCCGCCGCGATCCAGCGGGCGATGCTGCCGTCGGACGCTTTGCGAGGATCGGACAGCCGGATCGACATCCACGCGACGCTCCGCCCCGCGCGCGAGGTCGGCGGCGATCTCTACAATTATTTCGCACTCGATCCCGACCGGTTGGCGATCGTGATCGGAGACGTATCCGGCAAGGGCGTGCCCGCTTCGCTCTTCATGGCGATCATCCAGACCGTGATGCGGCTCGCGATCCGCGAGATCGATGACCTTGCGACCGCGGTGATGCGGGCCAACGATTTTCTCAGCCTCGACAACCGGGAGTCGATGTTCGCCACTTTGTTCTGCGGCGTGCTCGATCTTCGCTCGGGACAGCTCACCTACTGCAATTGCGGCCATAATCCGCCACTGCTGCTGCGCGCCGCTGGCGGGTGCGATGCGCTATCGCCGTGCGGCCCGGCGCTCGCGATGCTGCCATCGGCGACGTATCGGCCGCGCACCATCGAGCTCATGCCGCGCGACCAGCTCTTCCTCTATACCGATGGCATCACCGAGGCGAGCAACGCCGCATTCGAGCAGTTCGGCGACGCCCGCCTTCGGACGGCGTGTGGCGGGAACGCAGCCGATAGCGCAGAGCGTCTCGTCGACGCCATTCTTCGCCATGTCGACGATTTCGTCGCCGAGGCGCCGCAATCGGACGACATCGCGTGCCTTGCCCTTTGCTATCGCGGCGCGCCGAGCGAAGACCGGCCGATCCAGAAGCGGTTGGAAAGGCGCGTCGACAAGCTCAAGCGCCGCCCCGACAACCGCTCGCGCGCCTCGTGATAAGGGCCGACATAGCGCAGGCGCGCCGGCAATCGTGGATAGAAGCGGCGGATGCGGTCCAGCGCCTTTGCCGCAAGCCGTTCCTCGCGCTCGCCTCTCGGCAAGCCATAGGCATCGGCCAGCGCCGGCGGCAGAAGCACCGCCGTCAGCGCGCGATAGAATTCCGGGATGATGATCCAGCTTCCGGCGCCCGCGAGAAGCCGCGCGGCGATCGTCCGCGCCGTCTCGCCCACGGCCAAGGTCGAGCCGTCGACCATCTCGCCGCAATAGGTGCGAAACGCTTCGAAATCGGGCGGAAGCTCGTCGGCGGCCAGGCCGAAGAATCCGGCAAAGCGCCGGCTTTCCGCGTAATAGCCGTCGAGCATCGGCCGTTCGAGCGGCAGCACGAGCCCATAGGCCTGAAGCGCCGTCTGGGTCAGCGTCGCGTGAACCCATTGGAGCGCCGCGCGATCATTCGCCACATAGATCTCGGAAGAATCCCCGAACGTCCCCTGGATCGTGTCATGCCGGCGATGAAGGGCGCGTGAAGCGGCAACCGCATCGGCAAGCGAGCCGAACACCATGGCGAAGACGGTGGCGAAGGTGCCGTGGAACCGGCCGATCGGATCGCTGAGCGCGTGGGAATGCTGCGCGACCGCCGCCGCGACCCAAGGATGGGCGAGCTGTAGCAGCAGCGCGCGGCCCGCGCCCAGGAACAATGCGGCCTCGCGATCGATCCGCCAGCGCATCGATTGCGGACCGAACGCGCCTTCCTGCTCTCCGGGCGCCGACGCGGCGATCGCCGCAAGCCGCGCCTCGAGCGTGTCCTCGTCGACAAGGGTCATCGCCTGTCCATTCCATCGGATTGTGCGATAGTCTCGGCGGTGGCGAAAGGCGGGGCAGGCGGATGAAGGCGGAACGGCCGACGGCGCGGTTGTGGTACATGGCGAGCGTGCTGTCGCTCGTGAACGCGGTCGGATTCGTCGACCGGCAATCGTTGCCGCTTCTCGTGCTACAGATCGAGCATGATTTGCAGCTGAGCGATACCGAGATGAGCCTCCTCATCGGGCTTGCCTTCATCCTGGTCTTTTCCGGCATGGCGGTGCCGGCCGGCATGCTGGCCGATCGGGTCAATCGCAGGAAGCTCATCGCCGGGGCCGTGGCGCTCTTCGCCACCGCGACGATCTGCTGCGCCGCCGCCTTCTCGTTCCTGACCTTGTTCATCGGCCGGATGGCGGTCGGGATCGGTGAATCGGTCAATGGACCCGGCGGCATCTCGATGATCCGCGATGCGTTCCCGCGCCAATGGCAGGCAAGCGCCGTCGGCATCTGGGCGATGGGCGCGACCATCGGCAGCGCGTTCGCACTGCTTGGCGGCGGCGCGCTTCTCGCGCTCGTTCGGGATGCGGCCGAAATCCATCTCCCGCTGATCGGCACGATCCATGCGTGGCAGCTCGTGCTGATCGCGTCGGGCCTTGTCACCTATCCGGTGGCGGCGCTGGTGCTGACCGTGCGCGAGCCGCAACGGCCGCCCCGCCGCGCGGACGAGGCCGCGCGAACGATGCGCGACGCGCTTCGCTTCTTGGGGCGGCACTGGCATCTTTTCGTGCCGCTCCTTCTCGTCAACGGCCTCACCATCATGATGGGGATCGGGTTCGCGGTCTGGATGCCGGCGCTGTTGGGTCGGGTATGGCATCTCTCGCGGCCGGAGATCGGACTGAAATTCGGCCTCATCTTCCTCTTGTGCTCGCCGACGAGCCAGTTCGCGGCGGGATTCATCGTCGACAAGCTCGAGCGCATGGGGATCGAGGCGGTGATCCCGAAATTCGGCCTGATCGTCTGCGCGATCGTGTTCCTGCCGGCGATCCTGGCGCCCAATGCGCCGAGCCTTGGCTGGCTCTGGCTGCTCCTCGCGATCTTCCTTTTATTCAACACCAGCCTGTTCACGATCGGCACGGCGCTCGTCACGAAGGTCGTGCCGCCCGATCTTTCCGGCAAGATCTCGGCCTTCCACTTCTTCATCGTCGGCGTGTGCGGCACCGCGATCGCACCCACTTTGATCGCCGTGGTGTCGGACAATTTCTACGCGGGTCCTGCCGCGATCGGCCACGCGATGGCGCTTGTCGCGGGCGCGCTCGATGTCGCGGCGATGGCCTGCTTTGCCATGCTTTGGGGGGTGCTGCGCGGCGCCGGAGCGCAGGACTATCTCACCAGCCCGGCGGCGCGATAGGATCAACCACGCTGGATTTTGTCCAAGGGAGCGGCTTTCATGAAGATCGCGACATATCTGCATCGCGGCACCAAGAGCTATGGCGCGGTCGTCGACGGCGGGATCGTCGATTTGGGCCGCAAGATCGGCAACCAGTATCCGAGCTTGCTGGCGCTGCTCGAAGCCGGCGCGCTCGATGCCGCGCGCCGCGCCGCCGAGGGCCAGAAGCCCGATTTCGCCGAGCGGGAGATCGAATATCTGCCGGTCATCCCGGATCGCGTGAACATCTTCTGCACCGGCCTCAATTACCGCGGCCACATCGAGGAGACCGGGCTCGAGGCGCCGAAATTCCCGCGCCTTTTCATGAAGCTCGACGAGTCTCTGGTCGGTCACGGCGTGCCGATGATCCGGCCGCGCCAGTCGGTCGAGTTCGATTTCGAAGGCGAGCTCATGGTGGTGATCGGCAAGGAGGCGCGACACGTCTCCGAAGCCGCCGCGATGGACCATGTCGCCGGATACACGGTGTTCAACGACGGCTCGCTGCGCGATTTTCAGCGCCGCACCACCGACCAGGGCAAGAATTTCTACCGCTCGAGCTCGGTCGGCCCCTACATGGTCACGATGGACGAGGTGCCGGCGAACCGCGACAT
>DATJLY010000408.1:0-13068 GCA_035509095.1 Allostellaceae bacterium
CGCTTGCGAGACGGTGATCCAGCCGCTCGTGCCGATCTCTTCGCCGACGACGCTTTTCAATTCCTCGATCGATCTGAAGCGGCGCATCATGTCTCCTCGCTGCGGTCCGGGCGAGAGTACCGCACCGGCTGCTCTTGACAATGCGGCGCGCGGGCGGTACCTCGCCCACGTTACCGTGGTAATTTGAGCCGACCGGCTTGCGGCCACGTAAAACAAACCCGCTAAAAGGTCGGAGGCTCCTCGGAACCCTGACCCATCGCGGTGCAGGGTTTTTTCGTCTGCCGGTCGATCGAGGAGGAGACGGAGCATGCCCATCGAGCCGGCCAACAATCCCAACTGGCGCCCGCGCACCGTGATGGCGCAGGGCGGGGTCCTTCGCAGCGAGTATCTCGAGACCTGCGAAGCGATCTACATGACGAGCGGCTTCGTCTACAACAGCGCCGAGGAAGCGGAATCCGCCTTCGCCAACGAAGGCTCGCGCTACGTCTATTCGCGCTATGCCAATCCGACCGTGACCATGTTCGAGGAGCGCCTGCGGCTTCTCGAAGGCGCCGAGATGTGCCGGAGCACGTCGAGCGGGATGGCCGCCGTGTTCGCGTCGCTCGCCTGTTTCCTGCGCGCGGGCGATCGGGTCGTCGCCTCGCGCGCGCTCTTCGGCTCGTGCCTCCACATCCTGCAGAACATCCTGCCGCATTATGGGATCGGGATCGCGCTCGTCGATGGCCGCAATCTCGATGAATGGCAGAGCGCCTTGCGGCAGGGCGCCAAGGCGGTCTTCCTCGAGAGCCCGTCGAACCCGACGCTCGAGGTGATCGACCTGCGCGCGGTCGCCGATCTCGCGCACCAGGCGGGCGCGCTGATGATCGTCGACAACGTGTTCGCGACGCCGCTTCTGCAGCGGCCGATCGAGTTCGGCGCCGACATCGTGTGCTATTCGGCGACCAAGCATATCGACGGGCAGGGGCGGAGCCTCGGCGGTGCGGTGCTGGGCCCGACCCGCTACATCACCGACAGCCTGATGCCGTTCCTGCGCCACACCGGCCCGGCCCTCAGCCCGTTCAATGCCTGGCTTCTGGTGAAGGGGCTCGAGACGCTCGAGCTTCGGCTCGAGCGGCAGATGGCGTCGGCGCTCGAGGTGGCGCGGTTCCTCGACCGCCATCCCAAGATCGGGCGCGCGCTCTATCCCGGCCTCGAGAGCCACCCCCAATACGCGCTGGCGCGGCGCCAGATGAAGGGCCCCGGCACGGTCGTGACCTTCACCGCCGGCGAGACGAAGGAGCAGGCGTTCCGCTGCCTCAACGGGCTTCGGCTCATCGCGATCTCCAACAATCTCGGCGACAGCAAGAGCCTCGTGACCCATCCCGCTACCACGACGCACCGCCGCGTCGATCCCGAGCAGCGCGCGGCGCTTGGCATCTCGCCGTCGCTGGTGCGGGTTTCGGTGGGGCTCGAGGATCCGGCCGACCTGATCGAGGATCTCGATCAGGCGCTCGCCAAGGTCTAGGGCTAGACCCGCCAGCCTTTTCCGGCCTTGCGGCCGATCCGGCCCGCCTTCACCACCTGCTTCATCAACGCCGGCGGGCGGAAGCGCTCGCCATAGGCGTTGAAGAGGATCTCCTGCACCTCGAGCGCGAGCGAGGAGCTGACCGCGTCCATCAGCTCGAACGGCCCCATCGGATGACCGAGGCCAAGCCGGCAGGCGAGGTCGATATCGGCGGGCGTCGCGACCCCTTCCTCGACCAGCTTCACCGCCTCGATCAGGAAGGCGCTCAGCACCCGGTTGACCGCGAAGCCCACCACGTCCTTGACCCGGATCGGCGTCTTGCCGGCGCCCTTGGCGAGCGCGGTCGCGGCGGCCACCGCCGTTTCGGCCGTGTCGAAAGCCGGGATGATCTCGACCAGCTTCATCCGCGACACCGGCGAGAAATAATGCGTCCCGAGGAACCGGGGCCGCCGAGCCGGCGCGACGTAAGAGGCGAGCGTCGAGATCGCGATGCTCGACGTGTTGGTGGCGAAGAGGCAATCGACGCCGCACACTCGGTCGAGCGTGCGCCAGACTTCGGCCTTCACCGCCTCGTTCTCGAAGACGGCTTCGATGATCACGTCGCGGTCCGCCATCTGGGCGAGGTCGGGCGCCGGCGCGATCCGCGACAGCGTCGGCTCGACCGCGTCGGCGGGCCAGAAATTGCGCGGCACGCCTTTTTCCAGGACGTCCTTGATGCGCGCGATCCCCGCGGCGACAAGGTCCGACGTGCGATCGTTGAGCAGCACCGCGTGCCCGGCCATCGCGTGGACAAGAGCGATCTCCGCGCCCATGAGCCCGGCGCCGATGACGCCGATCTTTTCCTTGGTATCCGGCATGGCGGGACGATGCCGGATCGCCGCTCGCTTGTCCATCGGCGCCACGATTTTCGCGACAATTGATAATCGTCGGCGCGTTTCGGGCGGCTCATGGGGCCGCCTCGACCGCGACCCGCCGCCAGCGCCGCCATTGCCGGCGATAAAGGGCAAGATCGGCGACCAGCGCCGCGTCGCCGCGCCGGCGTCTGATCGCGACGAGCTGCGAGCGGGCAAGAGCTGCGAAGAAGCGCTGCTGTCCTTGGGCCTGCCGCGCGATCACGGCGCCGGGCGAGCCGAGCCGAGCCACCCGCCGGGCCGGATCGGGGATCGCGCCGTCATAGCGGCGCTCGAGCTCGGCCAAGGCGGCGAGCGGATCGAAGGGGAACATCCGCGCATCTATACGCTAGATAAGTGCAAAAGTCAAGGAAATAGCGTACACCCATCGATGGACAGGGGAGAAAGCGTCGGCTAGAGCTATCCCATGCCGGAACCCAGGGACAAAGTCAGCTACGGACCGGAAGGCACCCCGAGGCGAGCGGACGCGGCGCTCCGCCGCGCGTTCGAGACATCCCTGACGCCGCAGAAGCCGATCGTCGGCTCAGTGGCGCCCGCGAAACCGAGGGCGCGACGGAGCCCCGCGAGAAATCCTCCGCGATCGAAGTGATAGGCGCGGTCTCTGCTCTTCTCCTCAATCGTCATGGCCGGACCCGTTCCGGCCATCCACGCCTTGGCGCAGCGCAAAGGTGGATGCGTGGGACAAGCCCGCGCATGACGACCGAGAGAGGGTTGACGAGCGCGACGCTGGCCTAGAGCCAGCGCCACTGACCGATGACGCGGCCCTGGATATAGGCTTCTTCGAGCGTACGCTCGTAGGGTTCGTATTTGTCGTTGTCGGACGCGATGCGCACGCGGGTCGGTTCGGTGTGGGGCAGAACCTGCACCCGCTTCACGACCAGGCCGAGCCCGTCCCAGACGACGAAGATGCCGGGCGGCGATGGCTTCTTGTCGCCGGTATCGACGAGCACGCGCTGTCCCGGCAGCAAGGTCGGCTCCATGCTGTCGCCCATCACCGTGATGATGCGCATCTCGTTGGCGGGCGCGGTCGAATAGCCGCGCACGATGCCGGTGGGCACCTGCCATTCGGCGATCACTTTTTCGTTCGAGCCGACAAGGCCGGCGCCCGCGCCCGCGCGCACGTCGAGCTCCTCGATATGCAGCATCGCCTCGTCGCCCAAAGGCCGCTGCGCCGCGTCGACCCCCGCCAGCGCGTACACGTCGGCGGCGCCGACGCCGCCCTGCTCGAAGATGGGGATCAGGCGCCGCACGAAATCGAGCGGCATATAGGGCTTGCGATAGCGATCCTCGTAATGCTGATAGCTCGAACCATGCTCCATGCCGAGCTGGTGCGCGACCTCGCGGATCGAGAGGCCGGCACGCTGCCGCAGCTGCTTCAGCTTGCGCGAGACGGGCGAGACTTCAGCCATGAAGTTAATGTACGCCTATTGCGCAGTCAGTGCAACGAATTTCGCTTGACATTCGTACGTAAATAGCGTATAGATCGGCTTCATTCAGACCGGGGAGGGGAGGCGTTCGATGGCGGCTTCGGGCGGCCAAATCTATCGTGCGGCGCATGATGAGAACATATCAGGAACATTACGCCCAATCAAGCGTTGCGGCTTTATCACCAGCGGCGACGAGCGGCCGGCGCGCTTTTGCGACGCCCCGGCGGCGGCGGGCGGCGCCTATTGCGTGCGGCACCGCGCGCTGTGTCAGGTGGCGCCGGGATCGGCCGAAGGGCAAAGGCTGCTGCGCGAGATGGAGCGCGAGGCCGCGGCGCCCGCGCCGCCCACTGTCGGGCCGATGCTGACGCGCGAGATGCTGGAGCCGACGGCGCCCGACGAGGCGGCGCTGGGCCTGGGCATGCCGCGCGGCGCGCCGGCCGAGGATGCATCGTGACCAAGGCGGCGAAGAAGCGGCCGCCCGCGGGTCATCCGGGCCTGGCGCCGCCGCCCGAGCGCTGGCGCCGCGGCGAGGTCGAGGCGTTGCCCCGCGCGATCCCCGACGACGAGGGTCGTCCATCGCTGCCCTATCGCGCAATCGACACGCTCGCGCGGATGCAGCGCAAAGGCTCGATCACCGAGGCGATGCGTCAGGCCGGCGAGGATTTCCACGCCCTGTTCGTGCGCGCGACCTTGGACCCGCTGCGTTGCGCCGACCTGAACCGCATTTCGGGCGGCGTGCGCGCGCTCTCCGAAAGCGAGGCGCAGACCGAAGCGCGGAACCGCGTGTGGCGTGCCTTGGGCGCCATGGGCGGCATCGCGTCGCCCGCGGGATCGTGCGCCTGGCACGTGCTCGGCTGCGAATGGTCGCTCAAGGATTGGGCGCTGCGCGAAGGCTGGGGCGGCCGCCCCGTGAGCCAGGAACAAGCCGGCGGCGTCCTGGTCGCGGCACTCGGCGTGCTCACGGCGATGTACGGGCGGTGAGGGCGGTGTACGCTTTTTCCTTGACTTGTCCGGATCAGTGTGATATGAATCGCCGATCCTAAGAATTCCGCCGAGGAGCCGAGCGTCGACATGTGCAGCGACCAGAATAGCTCCGATGACGCGGCTCGCCGCTTCGACAAGACGAACCCCGACGCTCCCAAGAAGCCGTTGAAGCCTCACGCGCGCTTCATCGGCAAGAGCGCGCCGCCGCCCCGCCGCGAGCCGAAGGGCTCGTCCAAGAAAGGCCGCTGACCGCGAGGACGCCGCGGCCAGGGTTGGATACCCGCTTTCGCGGGTATGACGATGCTTGGGCGACCGTCGTCGCGCCTCTTTTCCCAGCGAGGATATCCATGACGCCGAGACGCGCGCGGTTCGTCGACGAGTATGTCATCCTGCTCGATGCGACCGCGGCGGCGGCGCGGGCGGGGTTTTCGGCGAAGAATGCGCGCCGCTATGCCGCGCAACTTTTGCGGCACCCGGACATCACCGCGGCGATCGAGCAAAGGACCCATGCGCGCGAGCGCCAGCTCGTGATCGATGCCGACCGCGTCGTGCGCGAGCTGATGCGTGTCGCCTTCAGCGACATCAGGCGCTTTGCCGACTGGAAGGACGGCGCGCTCACCTTGGCGCCGCGCGAGACGCTGGCGCCCGACGACACCGCCGCGATCGCGCAGCTTTCGACGGGCGGCGCGGGGCAAGGGGCGCGCATCCGGCTCCACGACAAAAAGCGCGCGCTGCGGGCGCTCGCGCGCCATGTCGGCCTGTTCTCCGGCCGCGCCTATGCCGATCCGCAGCGTCTCTCCCAGGAAGCGGCGGAGCTGCGCGCGTTGCTGCTGCAGTCGGCCGACGCGGCGGCGCCGGCGGATGCCCATCCGTGACGCGGCGCGAACGGCGCTTCGTCCACGAGATCGCGATCGACGGCGACCAGAAGAAGGCCGCGATCCGCACCGGCTATCGCGCGAAAAGCGCCGCCGTCGCGGGCGCGCGCCTCATGGCGCGGCCGCCGGTGCGCTATGCCGTCGAGCGCCAGGCCGAAGCGCGGATGGAGCGCGTGGGGCTGACGCGCGAGCGCGTGCTGCTCGAATATGCGCGCATCGCGTTCGGCGATCTGGGCCGCATCGCGACCTGGGGCGAGGAAGGCTTCGCGCTGCGCCCGCCCGAAGCGCTCGAGGATGACGACGCGGCCGCCATCATGGCGCTGACGGCGGGTGCGGGCGGCACCGGGCTGCGCGTGCGGCTTCACGACAAGGGCTTCGCGCTCGAGGCGCTGGCGCGCTATTTCGGCCTGCTCGATCCGCCCGCGGCCGAAGGGCCGGCGGACGATGCGGCGCGCGCCACCCTGATGGCCCGCCTCTTGGCGCTGGCCAAGCCCGGCTGCTAAGCTTGCGCGAGACCTATTCCGCGCGAGGCTCTAGATGGCGAAGTTCGATCCCAAGAAGCTCGAAGCGATGCAGCGTCCGAAGGGCATCCCGTTCCATATCGGCAAGATCGGCCATGTGGTGCTGCATTGCCGCGACATCGAGCGCACCGTGAGGTTCTATAGCGAGGTGCTGGGCTTTTCCGTGTCCGACGTCTATCCGGACGAGATGGTGCCGGGCGGCATGGTGTTCATGCGCTGCGCGAGCGACCATCACGGCGTGGGCTTTGTCGGCTGCCTGCCCGGCGAGTCCCAGCATATCGAGCTCAATCACCTCGCCTTCGAGGTGGCGACGCTCGACGAGGTGCTGCACGCGCGCGAGCATCTGGAACGCCACGGCGTGCATCTCGATTTCGAGGGCCGGCGGCGGGCCGGCTCGCAGATCTCGCTGGAATTCTGCGACCCGGACGGGCATCGGCTCGAGATTTTCTGGGGCCTCGACACGGTCGGCACCGACGGCAAGATCCGCCCCGCCTCGCAATGGAAATGGGCCCATTCGCTCGAGGACGCGATCGACGATCCCTGCGTCGGGCAGGATACCAGCGTCACCGACACCTCGCTCCTGCGCCGCCGCAGCGACGAGGAAAAGCGCAAGAACCTCGAACATTCCCTGAAGACGCAAGCGGCGAAGCTGGGCAATTGACCGTCCTGAACGCACCCGAACGCATTTTCCGCTTGACTGATCCCGATGGCGACGTTACACTTGCCAAACCAGGCGCTATAATATGTGCCCGGTGGCCGATGTCCGTAGTCTATCCGGTCACGCGTTAGCGGGAGATCGGATCGTGCGGCAAATCTTCTTCGACATTGCGGGCATCTCGAACCCTAAGCATGAGCCTATCGTTGTTTGCGCGGGCGTCATCACGCATCCCGACAAGCAATGGAAGCTATTGCGTGAATACCTATTGGGGATGGTGGACGAATATGTCCCGGTCGAACACCGCGCGGGATTCGCCTTTCATGCGACCGAACTATTTTCGGGGGGTAAGGTATTCCCGAGGGACAAATTTGATCGTGAATGGCGTTGGCGGGTCTTAGACGAACTGGTTTCCATCCCCGAGAAATTCGACCTTCCTATCGTTTGGGGAAGGACGCCTCGCGAGATGGTAGAGCCGGGCGGCTATTTGGCGCCTACAACGCCATTGCTAGTCACGCCTCCTCGCGTTGTTCATGCTCAGATGATTTCGTTCACCGTTGCGTGTGCGGCGGCTGAGTATTGGATGAACCAAGTAGCGGAACCCGACGAAATTGCACAGATGATAATGGAGAATGACGATCAATCGCGCGCCTTCATCCGTTATGTGCAGCGCTATTTGAGCGATCCATTTTTCAACAGTAGGTTTTCGGAGCAGTACCGCGTATTTCGTCTATCTCGTATAATGTACCCGATCCAGTTTGAGGAGAAGACTGATTCGAGCGCACTTCAGGTTGCAGATGTTTGCGCGTTCGTGCTCAAAAGATGGTGCATGAATAAGCCGGAAATTGATCGGTTCTATAAGCCTATCGAACCTTTCCTAGTAAACTCGCTCAAGACTGACGCGATTTCGGCTTCTTCTTCGGAGGGGCAATCCGCTTGAACGTTCGATCAAACCGCTGGAGGTCATCGTCGGTTTCGACCTCGCGCGCCATGTCAATGAAGCGCTTGGATTGTTCGTGGTCGTCAAATTTTGGCTTGGTCTTCTGTGTCATGGGAGTGTGTTGTAGCCTCTCTATGAATGGGGAGGTAATGACAAATGGCGGATCAACCGATTGCTCCTATACATCCACCGGAATTCCCGGCGCCAAATTTTCCAACCGTATTTTGCGACGGGGTACAAAGTCTCGCGAATTCAGCAACCGTCGTAAAGCTCTTCCTTTCGAGATTCGATCCGGACATGTGGGGAGGGGGAGATTCGAGGATGCAACCGATCGCGCAAGTGGTAATGCCGATGGAGGCCTTTATCGTTACTGCGGCATTCTTCGATCAACGGATAAAACTATGGTTGGAACAAGGTCTGATAAGGCAGGATTATGTTGATCAAGTTCGGCGCACGGCTGGACTTTAACCATGCCGTTAGACATCGCGTACGAAGGTACGCCGAGCCCAATGTTTGGGTCAGTCATAAGAGCTACCCCAGCTCCGATGACACCAAATTCCTACCACAAAGATTGGAAGGATGTCGCCATGGCAAGGCCGAGCGACGCCGTTACATGGACGCACTTAATCGCTCTTATGGGCGTAGTGTCGGTAATTGCAATTGCTGTGATTGGCGGCTCATTGGGCCTGTTGCATTCCGATCTAGGGGATTTACGCGTGGAACTACGGCAAACCAGAACAGAGATTACCCAGTCGATAAGCGACGTTGGGAAACAAGCGGCGGCCACCAATGCAAAACTCGATTTGTTATACCAAGAGATGCAGCGTCAACGGCGCTAGTCATTTGAATAATTCGAGTTGGCGCGGGTCCGCGCGTTCCTGGTCGCGGTGCTTCCGCACCCGGTCAACTTTCGGGCGCTTCTTCGCGCCGTTGCGCACGAGTTGTTTCATAGGTCAGGCGCTTGCCGGCGGCGCCCTTCAAGGCAGTCTCGGCGCGCTCCGCATCATCAACGCCGAGTTTTTCACGATGGCTGTACCGGAAGTCGAACTCGGTCAAATATCGCTGCAAATGGGCTTCGCTCACGTGCTGGTAGACGCCGTAAACACCGCGCTTGAGGATCGAAAAGAAACCCTCAATCGAATTGGTGGTTACGTCGCCGCGCACATATTCGTCGGCGCTATGGTTCACGGTCTCGTGAGCCTTGAAAGCGCGGCCAGGACGAAGGAATACCGGAGCCTCGTCAGTGTGCAGTTTTGCGTCCCGCGAGCCGTGCCGCTTGAGAACGTCGGGCAACACGTCTGCCGAGACCTTGGGAAGATGGAACGACCGAGCTTCTCCGTTCCGTTCCACAAGCGCGAAAACCGGGTTCATGTGTCCCGCACCCGCGCGAACTTTAGTGCCGGGCTTGCGGCCTACATAGGTCCAGTCTGCCTCAATGGTGCGGCCGGGACCGCCAACGGGCGGCGCGCCTTCGTATGGCTTCATGGTCTCACGGATACGCATGCCGAGGAACCAAGCGGTTTTCATCGAGCCGCCCAAGGTCCGCTGCAACTGGCGGGTGCTGATGCCCTTCTTGGACGAGCAAATCAGGTGGATTGCCTGAAGCCAGCAATGCAACGGGGCATGGCTGGACTCGAAGATGGTACCGATCCGCACGGTGAACTGGCCCCGGCAGTGGTAGCACTTCCACAGGCCGTAAACGGGTGCCCCTTCGGGGTTCTTCTTGCTGGGCTTGGTCCGCTGGCCCGGAAGCCGGTTCAGACGGTCAACCGCGCCGCAATGGGGGCAGACAGGGCCATCCGGCCAAAGCATCGCCTCGACGTACTCAAAGGCGGCTTCTTCGTTGTGGAACCGGGGTTCGGAAAGGACGGGCTGCATGGCTAAATCTCCAATGGCCCAAATCCTACCCGTAGCGGGTGGGTTTGTCAAGCGTAACGTCGCCATCCCGATCATTCTGGTATAAGAAACCCATCCTGAGAATTCCGCCCGGCGGGCCTGGCCCGGCCGGGCTTTTCTTTGCCGGAGGCGCCCTTTGGACGACGCGACGCGCTCGCTGGCCGAGCGCATCGCCGCTTCGCCCGCGGGGATCGACGCCGCCCGGCGCCTCAGCGAGGCGCAGGCCCGGCGCGTCATCGAGGACTGGGCAAGCTGGGCGCGGCCGACGCAGCTGGCGCCTGCGGGTGCCTGGCGCGTGTGGCTGATGCTGGCGGGGCGTGGCTTCGGCAAGACGCGGAGCGGTGCCGAATGGGTGCGCGCGCGCGTCGAGATGAATCTGGCGCGCCGGGTGGCGCTCGTGGCGCCGACGGCGGCCGATGCGCGCAACGTGATGATCGAGGGCGAGAGCGGTCTTCTCGCCGTCGCGCCCAAATTATTTCGGCCTTTGTGGGAACCGTCGAAGCGGCGCGTCACCTGGCCCAACGGCGCGATCGCGACCGCGTTCTCGGCCGACGAGCCGGCGCGTCTGCGCGGGCCGCAGCATGACGCGGCCTGGTGCGACGAGCTTGCCGCGTGGCGCTATGACGAGGCGTGGGACAATCTGATGCTGGGCCTCAGGCTCGGCAGCGATCCGCGCTGCGTCGTCACCACGACGCCGCGTCCGGTGCGGCTGGTGCGGCGGCTCATGGCGGCCGGAGAGGACGGCGTCGCGCTGACCCGCGGCACGACCTGGGAGAATGCGAAGAACCTCGCGCCCGATTTCCTCGCCGCCATCGTCAAGCGTTATGAAAGGACGCGGCTCGGCCGGCAGGAGCTGAACGCCGAGCTGCTGGAGGACGTGCCGGGCGCGTTGTGGACCCGCGCGCTTTTGGAGCGCGAGGGCACGCGCGTCGCCGGGGCGCCCGATGCCAAACGTATCGTCGTCGCGATCGATCCCGCCGCCACCTCGGGCGAGGACGCGGACGAGACCGGCATCATCGTGGCGCAGATCGCATGGGACGGGCACGGCTATGTGCTGGAGGATCTCTCCGGCCGGTTCGCGCCGCATGCCTGGGCCGCGCGCGCGCTTCATGCCTACCGCCGCTTCGGCGCCGACCGCATCATTGGCGAAGCAAATAATGGCGGCGAGATGGTGGAGGCGACGGTGCGCGCCTTGGACCCCGCCGCCTCGTTCAAGGCGGTCCGCGCCTCGCGCGGCAAGGCGGCCCGGGCCGAGCCGATCGCCGCGCTCTACGAGCAGGGCCGCGTCCATCATGTCGGCGCGTTCCCTGCGCTCGAGGATCAGATGTGCGGGTTCTCGGGTGCCGCCGCGCATGGCCCGTCGCCCGACCGGCTCGACGCGCTGGTCTGGGCGCTGAGCGAGCTGATGCTGCAGCCCGGCGAAGGGTCGAGCATCTTCGAATATTACCGCCGCCTTTACGAAAAGAACCGAAAGGACGAGAGCTGATGCCCGATCTCAGCGCCGCGGCGCGCGTGTCGGATTTCGCGCTCGAGCCCTACCGCATGACGGTCGCGGCGCGGACGCAGAACGGGCTGGGCGCCGACTGGTTCGGGCCGCTGACGCCCTTGAAGCCGGTCGCGCCGCCCGAAGTGGCGGGCCGCCAGTTCGACTTTCCGCCCGGCTACAACATCATCGCGCGGCCGCGCGCCTACGAGCCGATCGGATTCTTCGAGCTGCGCGCGCTCGCCGACGCCTATGACCTGATCCGCACCATCATCGAGACGCGCAAGGATCAGCTCGCGCGGCTCGACTGGGCGGTGCGGCCGCGCGATGCGAATGCCGGCCGCGATCCGCGCGTCACGCCGATCGAGGCATTCCTGCATCGGCCGGATGGCGCCACGTCGTGGGATGCGTGGCTCCGGCAATTGCTGGAGGATTTGTTCGTCATCGACGCGCCCGCTTTGTGGTGCGAGCGCGCGCGCGACGGGCGTCTCTTGCGGCTTCATCCGATCGACGGCGCGAGCTTGAAGCGCGTCATCGACGATTGGGGCCGCACGCCCGCACCGCCCTTGCCGGCTTATCAGCAGATTTTGCACGGGCTGCCGGCGGTCGACTACACGACGCGCGACATCCTCTACCGGCCGCGCAACGCGCGCGTCCACAAGGTCTATGGCTTCTCGCCGGTCGAGCAGATTCTCGTCACCGTGAACATCGCGCTCAGGCGCCAGGTCTATCAGCTTCAATACTATACCGAGGGCAACGTGCCCGAGGCGCTGATCGGCGCGCCCGAAAGCTGGACGCCCGAGCAGGTGGAGAAGTTTCAGCTTTACTGGGACGGGCTCTATTCCGGCAACACGGCGCAGCGCCGGCACGCGAAGTTCGTGCCGGGCGGTGTCGCCAAGACCTTCATCCCGACCAAGGAGCCCGAGCTGACGGGTGCCGCCGATGAATGGCTCGCGCGGCTCTGCTGCTTCGCGTTTTCCGTGAGTCCGCAGCCTTTCGTGCGCATGGTGAACCGCGCCACGGCCGAGACGGCGCAGGACCAGGCGACGGCGGAAGGTCTGGCGCCCATTCAGAATTGGGTGAAGCAGCTCGTCGACGACGTGCTGGCGGCGGAGTTCGCGGCCCCCGATCTCGAGTTCCGCTGGCGCGACGACCGCGCCGGCGATCCGGCGGGTGTCGCGCAGGTCGCGACCGACTATGTGAAGTGCGGCATCAAGTCGGTGAACGAGGTGCGCGCGGAGCTGGGCCTCGACCCGGTCGTGGGCGGCGATGCGCCGATGATCCAGACCGCGCAAGGCCCGGTGCCGCTCGGCACGCGCGCGCCCGCGGCCGCGCCGCTCCGGCGCTTCAACCCGAACCATTACGGCCCCGGCCCCCAAGGCGGCCAGTTCGCGCCAAGGGGCGAGGGCGGCGGGACAGGGAGCGGCGCCACCCGCATGAGCACCGCAGGCGGCGCATCGGCGCCGAAGCCCTGGGAAGGTCAGCCGCACCAGAAGTTCCGGGAAAAGATCGCGGCCCTCGAAACCGGCGGTGAACCGAAAGACGGATACGCCACGTCGGTCAAGGAAGGCGGCGCCGGCCCCGCGCTAGGCCGTTACCAGCTCACCACCTCTGCGTTGAAGGATGCAGGCTGGATCGATAAGAATACCGGCGCATAGAACCCCGCAACCGGTATCACGAGCAACGACCAATTTCTCCGCGACCCTGAAGCGCAAGAGCAGGCCATGACCGATGTGTTGGATACCTATGAGCGGCAGCTGAAGGATTACGGACTCGATAGTGAGATAGTCCAAGTTTACGCAGGACAAAGCGACGAAATCCGGGTGACGTTGTCCGGGCTCGTCGCCGCGGCGAACCGAGAGTGACCCAAGG
>DATJLY010000409.1:0-13735 GCA_035509095.1 Allostellaceae bacterium
TTCCTTCGCCGCATCCCAAAAGGGCTTCAGTTCCGGGTCTGACCGGGGCGCCGGGATGCGCCGCTCTTCGCCCGCCATGGCCTCACTCCCGCTCGAGGATGATGGTGGCGCTGCCGTGGCGGGTGGCGAGCGAGCCGCCGATGCCGCTCGCAATTGCGAGCCCGCAATTCGGGACCTGCACCTTGGGGTGCGCTTCGCCCCGCAGTTGCCGCACCGCCTCGATCACTTTGGTCAGGCCGCCGCGGTTCGCCGGGTGGTTGTTGCAGAGACCGCCGCCATCCGTGTTGAACGGCAGTCTGCCCACGCCCGAGATGAGGTTGCCGTCGGCGACGAAACGACCGCCTTTGCCCTTCTCGCAAAAGCCCAGATCCTCGAGCTGCATCACCACCGTGATGGTGAAGCTGTCATAGATCGAGGCATAGCGCATGTCCGCGGGCGTCACCCCCGCCTCGGCGAAAGCCGCGGCACCCGACCATCGCGCCGCGCTGTAGGTCAGATCGATCCGTCCGCCATCCTGATGCTTCGGCGCCTCGCCGGCGCCCAACAGCTTGACGAGCGGTCGCTTCAGCGACCGCGCGACTTCCGGCGCGCAGACCACGATCGCGCCGCCGCCATCGGTGATGACGCAGCAATCGAGGCGGTGCAGCGGATCGGCGATCATCGGCGAGCCGAGGACATCGGCGACCGTCACCACCTCTTTCAGCATCGCGTTCTCGTTCCACTGCGCGTGATGCGAGGCCGCGACCTTGACCCAGGCGAGCTGCTCGGACGTGGTGCCGTATTCGTGCATGTGCCGCATCGCCGTCATCGCGTACATCGTGACGGTGGTGGGGGCGTAGGGGTGCTCGAACGGATATTCGGGAGAGGCGGCGTTGTTGGCGCGCATCGCCGCCGCGAAGGCGGGGTCGGAGCGCGGGCGCCCCGCAAGCGTGATGAGCGCTACGGAGCACTTGCCGGCGGCGATCGCCTCCGCCGCGTGGCCGACATGAAGGATGTAGGACGAGCCGCCGCAATCGGTCGAATCAATGTGACGCGGCTTGAGGCCGAGATAGTTTACCATGGAAAGCGCGCCCGCCCCGTCGCCGGCGCAGAAATATCCGTCGACGTCGGCAAGGCCGAGCCCCGCATCCTCGAGCGCCCCTTTGGCTCCTTCGGCGTGAAGCTGCGCGAGCGAGCTGTCCTTTGCTTCGCGCGTCGGGTGCTCGTAAACGCCGGCGATATAGGCCTTGCCCCTGATGCTCATGGGTCAAGACTAGGGGCTGTGGCGGGACGGCCGTCAAGAGGCCGATCTTGATCCTCCGGACGGGCGTCCCCATGTTGATCTTGGGCGATGCCTTTGGATCGCCCGCGCTGAGAAGGGTGCCCTTGCCAGGGGCCCGCCCGGTCGCCTCGCTCATCGAGGAGGTTCGATGCCCCGTTTGTCGCTCTTCAACTCCCCGCTGCTCCTTGGCTTCGATCAGTTCGAGCGCTCGCTCGATCAGGTGAGCAAAGCCACCGCCGACGGCTACCCGCCTTACAATGTCGAGCAGACCGGCGAGGGCAGGCTGCGTATCACGCTCGCCGTCGCCGGGTTCACCATGGACGACCTTTCGGTCCAGATCGAGGGCAATCAGCTCATCATCCGGGGCCGACAGGCCGAGGAGAAGGACCGGGTCTATCTCCATCGCGGGATCGCCGCGCGACAGTTTCAACGGGCATTCGTGCTCGCCGACGGCATCGAGGTGGCGGGCGCTTCGCTCGAGAATGGGCTTTTGGACATCGACCTGGTACGCCGCGCGATCGATGGCGAAGTGCGAAAGATCGCCATCCGCGGACGCACGGGTCGCAACGGGAAGGATGTGACGCCATGATCATGCTCGAACGGGTGCACGCGCTCTCGCCGCGAGACTTCGCGCATCTCGGCGTCGACGAGGTCGCCTATGTGAAGCGCGTCGTCGACAATGGCGTGGTGCTCTACGCGGTCTTTGCCGCCGACGGCACCAAGATGGCGACGATGCCGGATTTCGCGACCGCTGCTGCGGCCTTGCTGCAGAACGAGATCGAGCCGCTCAGCGTGCACTGAGCGGAACCCGCGACGATCCGATGGCGATAGGATTTAGGCCGCGTGGCTTGCGGTGCGGTCCGTGAGAAGCGCATAGAGCGCGTCGGCGGCGGTGGTGCCGCGCAGCTTCTGGCAGATGACGCGGTCGCGGAATATCCGCGACACGCGCGCGAGCGCCGTCAAATGCTCGGCGCCGGCCGACACCGGCGTCAGCAGCACGAAGACGAGATCGACCGGCTTATCATCCACCGACTCGAACGGGATCGGCTTTTCCAACCGGGCAAAGAGACCGACGATGCGCGCGATGCCCGGAACGCGCCCGTGCGGGACCGCGGTCCCGGCGCCGATACCGGTGCTGCCAAGCCGTTCACGCTCCATGAGCGAATCGAAGATGATCTTCTCGTCGACCGATGTAAGCTGGGCTGCGCGCTTTGACAGCTCCTGAAGCAGCTGCCGCTTGCCGGCGGACTTCAAGGTCGGCAAGACACTTTGCGGCGTTATCAGCTCGGCGATATCCATCATCGCGACAAGGTCCTCACAACCGGCCGCTTATCCATGACGGGCATCTGCATGGATGATCTGCCTCCACCGTACGGCTCGTTCTGATCGCGGCCGCCGGCTGCACGCGCGAGAGGAATAATTAAGGACGCGCTCCGGCCGAGTCAAGAAGCCCAGCCTTCATGCGCATCGACTTGTCACGCCGACGTTGGACCGACGACGGTATGTGCATCGCTTCGCGATATTTTGCGACGGTGCGCCGGGCGATATCGACGCCGTCCTTGACGAGGATCGCGACGATGCGGTCGTCGGACAGAACCTCGTCGGCCTCGGCGTCGATGAGCGCCTTGATGCGGAAGCGGACCGTCTCGGCCGAGAGCGATTCACCGCCCGACGCGGCGGCGATCGCCGAGGTGAAGAAATATTTGAGCTCGTAGATGCCGCGCGGCGTCAGCATGTACTTGTTCGAGGTGACGCGACTGACCGTGCTCTCGTGCATGCTGATCTCTTGCGCGATGTCGCGCAGCACCAGCGGACGCAGATGCTGCACGCCATGACGCAGAAAACCCTCCTGCTGATGCACGATCTCGCGGGCGACCTTGAGGATCGTGGTCGCGCGCTGATGCAGCGCCTTCACGAGCCAGTTGGCCGACTGATAGCGCTCGGCGAGATAGTCGCGTTCTTCCTTGCGCCGCGCGGCGCCCGACACCTCGGTGTAATAGCGGTTGTTGACGAGGACGCGGGGAAGCGTGTCGTTGTTGAGTTCGATCGCCCAGGTCCCATCGGGCTGCGCGCGCAGAAAGATGTCCGGCACCACGGGCTGCGGTGTCGCGGGGTCGAAGATGAGGCCGGGCTTGGGATCGAGCGCCTTGATCTCCGCCACCATAAGCAAGAGATCCTCGGCGTCGACGCCGCAGATGCGCATGAGCTGTGCCGCGTCGCGGCTCGCAAGAAGCGGCAAATTGGCGATAAGGCGCTGCATCGCCGGATCGAAGCGGTTGCGCTCCCTCAGCTGGAGCTCCAGGCATTCGGCGAGGTTGCGCGCGAAGACGCCGGGCGGATCGAAACGCTGCAGCCTTTTCAGGGTCTCCTCGACGCGGGCCGACGTGCAGCCCAGAAGCTCGCCGATGGAGGCGAGCTCGCCCGTCAGATACCCGGCTTCGTCGACGAGGTCGATGAGATGCGCCGCGATGACCCGGTCGGCGGGCTCGTGGATTTCAACGGATAATTGGGCCAATAGATGGTCGCGCAGGGTTTCCGGACGCACGAGCGTCTGATCGATGCCGGGCAGCTCGTCTCCAGACGGCGCGGTGCGGCTCTTCCAGGCCTCGGGGTCGCCGGCGAAATCGAGCTTTCCGTCGCCTTCGCCGCCGGCCGCTTCGTGCCAGAGCTGGCTCTCGTCGGCGCCGGGGTCGGGCGGCGGGGTCTCGGCCACCGGTTCCAGGGGCCGGTCATCGCGCTCCAACAAGGGATTTTGCTCGAGCTCGCCCTCGATATAGGCCGCGAGATCGAGATTCGACAGTTGCAGCAGCTTGATGGCCTGCTGCAACTGAGGCGTCATGACCAGCGCTTGCGTCTGGCGAAGATCGAGTCTCTGGCTTAGCGCCATGATACCAGTCTAAAGGCAGGGCCGGGTGACATGCAAACTTCATACCAACCCAATCTTAAGGGCCAGTAAATGCGGCACGCTGTCGCCGGCTCGAACACAGGTGCTTTCTTGCAGCGTTAGCGGCTGAAGCGGTCGCCGAGATAGACGCGGCGGACATCGGCGTCGTTGACGATCGCGTCCGGCGCGCCTTCCATCAGCACTTGGCCTTCGTGAAGGATGTAGGCCCGGTTCACGATGGTCAGCGCCTCGCGCACATTGTGGTCGGTGAGCAACACGCCGATGCCGCGGTCTTTCAAGTGCGCCACCAGGTCGCGGATGTCCCCGACCGCGATCGGATCGATGCTTGCCAAGGGCTCGTCGAGCAGGACGAAATGCGGCTTGGTGGCAAGCGCGCGGGCGATCTCGACGCGCCGCCGTTCGCCGCCGGAAAGGGCGAGAGCCGGCACGCGCCGCAGATGGCTGATCGAGAATTCCGCGAGAAGGGAATCGATCATCGCCTGACGCGCCTCCGGCTCGCGCTCGGACACTTCGAGCACCGCGCGGATGTTCTGCTCGACCGTGAGGCCACGGAAGATCGAGGCCTCTTGCGGCAGATAGCCGATGCCCATGCGCGCGCGGCGATACATCGGCAGCTGGGTGATGTCCTCGCCGTCGAGCGTGACGGTGCCGAAATCGGGCCGGGTCAGCCCGGTGATGATATAGAAGCAAGTGGTCTTGCCCGCGCCGTTCGGACCCAAAAGCCCGACCGCTTCGCCGCGTTGGACCGAGATGGTGACGGCGCGCAGAACCGGCCGTCGCCGGAAGCTCTTTCCGAGATTGCGGCCGATCAGGCCCGCATTTGCGTTGTCGGCGACAAGCCGGGGGGCCGCATCGCCGTGCACCGGCGTCCGCGGCGTGCTTTCGGTGGCTCGATTTGGTGGCTTGGCCGGTCGGGCTGCCATTGCCGTTCCTATGGCTTCTGATCGGGTTGTTGTGGCGGCGGCTGATCGGCCGGCTGATCGGGCTTGCGACGCGGCACGATGAGGCCGACGACGCGCGGCGGCGGGCCCGTCACCTTCGTTCCAGGCGGCTCGCTCAAAAGCCGGCTGACATTGGTGTTGAGGTCGACGACGGCATAGCGTCCGCGCAGCTCGTTCTGGCCGCGGGTAAGGCTCACGTGACCCTCGAGCGTGGCGATGCCGGTCGCGAGGTCGTAGACGCCATCATCGCCGCGTGCGATCTGGTCCGGCGAGCTCACGACGACATTGCCGTTGGCGTCGATGCGGCTGATGCGGGACGTACCCGTGGTCGGGTCCTTGGTGACGTGCGCGGTCAGCACGTCCGCGCTGACGCGGCGGTCGCCGCTTACGGCGATCGCGTTGCCGCGCGCCACGCCCATTTGCTGGCGATCGTACCATTCCATGCTGTCGCGGGCGGTGATGGTGTCGCGCGGCGTGGTGAGCTTCAGGTCGGTGCCCGTCGCCACCAGCAACGCCTGGTCGAGATCATAGACGGCGTTATCGGCGGTGAGCGTCTGGGTCGGCGTTGTAAAGATGACGTGACCATCGGCTTCAAGCCGATAAATCTCGGTCGGTCCGCCGCCCAGCGGCTGTTCGGCGCTTGATTTCGTGCTTGGCGGAGGCGATGGCGGCGTCTGGGCGTTGGCGGTCAGCCGGTAGAACGCGGTGAGCGTGTCGGCCTTCACCGTATCGTCCCCGCGCGTCGCGGTCGCGTTGCCGCGGGCGATATAGACGTGGTTCTGCTGCTGCCATTCGATGCCGGTGTCGGCCTCGATATGGATCGGCTGACCATTGCTCTGTGCGGCGGCGCCGGCGAGGCCCTGTTGTTGCGGCGGCGGCGCATCGGCCGCCTTTGCCAAAGGCGCCGACAGGACCATGAAGGCAAGCGCGACCGCGCTTCCCTTCACTGCGTCCTCGCGCGCGGATCGATGTCGAGCTGCGTGTGGCCCTTGAAGATGATGGTGTCGCCGCGGTCGAGGATGCGAAATCCCTGGGCCGTGACGTGGCCAAACGGGCCTTGGCCGTTCACGGGGTCGTCGCCATCGGCGGTCCCGGCGGCCATGTCCACATGGGCGCTCGAGGAATGGAACTCGTTGCCCTTGTCTTGGAACAACGCGACATTGCCGAAAAGGTCGAGCCGCTCGGGCTGCTGCTCGTAGAAGCCGGTGTCGGACGACAGTTCGAGCCAGTTTCCGCTCAGGGTCGTCAGATCGCCCTTCGGCCGCTCCAGGGTGATAAACCCGTCGGAATTGGGCCTTTGGCGCGCGGTCGCCGCGGTGACGACGAACGGCCGGTTCTCGCGGTCGATGCCGGTGAAGCGCGCGTTCACCATCCGCAGGTCGCTCGCGTCGGTGAGATCGATGAGCGGAATGGGAATGTGCACCGCCTCGAAGGCGCCCTCGAGTCGTGGCCATGCCGCGATCATCATCAACAGCCCCACCGCGATCGCCGGCAGCGCGAGCTTCGCGAGAAACACGAAGCGGCTGTAGCGCCGAAAGCCCGCAAGCGCGGCGCGGCGGCGCGGGGTGATGATCAGCTCGGCGGCGCGCGCCTTCACGCGACCCCCGCGCGCAGGCAGTCATGAATGTGGAGGATGCCGTGCGGGTGCCGCGCGGCGTCGAGCACGAACAGGCTGGTGATCGACTGCGCGTTCATCTGGCCGAGCGCCGCGGTCGCAAGCGCGGTCTCCCGGATCGTCTTCGGCCGCCGGCTCATCACCGATTCGACGAGGCTGCGCAGCAGATCGTCGCCCATGTGCCGACGCAGATCGCCGTCCGTGATGATCCCATCGAGCCGGCCTTCGGCATCGATGATCCCGACGCAACCGAAGCTCTTCTTGGTCATGACCAGGATCGCCTCGGCCACGGTTGTGCCGCGCGGCACGAGCGGCACCGCATCGCCCGAATGCATGATGTCGGCGACGCGCAGGAGTTGACGCCCCAACCGCCCGCCGGGATGAAGGCGCTGAAAGTCCGATTCCGAAAAGCCGCGGCGCTCGAGGAGCGCCAATGCCAGCGCATCGCCCAACGCCAGCATCATCGTGGTCGAGGTGGTGGGCGCGAGCCCCATCGGGCACGCCTCGGCAGAGGCCGGCAGCAGCAGCATCACGTTCGCCGCTTCGGCAAGCGCGCTGGCCTCGCGCCGTGTCATCGCGACCATCGGAATCGAGAAACGCGTGCCATAGCTCAGCACGTCGGCGAGCTCGGCCGTGTCGCCCGAATTGCTGAGCGCGAGGATCGCGTCTTGGTGCGCGATCATGCCGAGATCGCCGTGGCTCGCCTCGGCGGGGTGGACGAATTGCGCGGGCGTGCCGGTCGAAGCGAAGGTGGCGGCGATCTTGCGCGCGATATGGCCGCTCTTGCCCATGCCCGTGACGATGACGCGGCCGGTCGCCGCGGCCAGAAGATCGACCGCATGCGTGAAGGCGGCGTCGAGCCCGCTTTCAAGCGCCTCGAGTCCCGCAATCTCGGTGCGCAACACGCGCCGCGCGACAACTATGTCGCCGGCCTCGTTGAGGCGCCGCAAGGTCGATTCGGTTTTCCGCATGACCCCTTCGAACAACACGACGAAGCCGGCCAATTCCCCGTTGCCCGGTTCTATGCCGGAACTATGCCGCCGCATCCCTGCCGGGTCAAACGGAACAGGCCTTGATTAATGCTCTAATGCTGGAAGATGCCGGCCTCGGCAAAGCCCGAGAGGTCAAGCTGGGCCCGGATCGGCAGGAACGCGAAGCAGGCGCGCGCCAGCTCCATCCGCCCCTCACGCTCCAGCATGGCGTCGAGCCGCTCCTTCAGCGCGTGGAGATGCAGCACGTCGCCGGCGGCATATTGACGCTGCTCGGCCGTGAGCTCGGAGGCACCCCAATCGGAGGATTGCTGCTGCTTCGAAATGTCGATGCCGAGAATTTCTCTACAAAGGTCCTTGAGCCCGTGCCGGTCCGTGAAAGTGCGCGCAAGCTTTGACGCGATCTTGGTGCAATAGACAGGCGCCGCGAGAACGCCCAGATACTGGCGCATCACCGCGATGTCGAATCGGCCGAAGTGAAAGATCTTCAGGACCGAGGGATCGGTCAGAAGCGCGCCGAGATTCGGTGCGTCATAGGCGCCCGGCGCGAACTGCACCAGGTGGCAATTGCCGTCGCCCGCGGAAAGCTGTGCAAGGCACAGACGATCGCGCCCCGGCCGCAGGCCCATCGTCTCGGTATCGATCGCGACCGCAGCACCGAACAAGAGCCCGCTCGGCAGGTCGCCCCGATGGAGTTGGATTTTCACGCGCGCACCTGAGACCGGTGGTGCCCTGGAGAAGACTCGAACTTCCACGACCTTTCGATCACTAGAACCTGAATCTAGCGCGTCTACCAATTCCGCCACCAGGGCTTGGCCGCTTCTTTAGGGGAGGGGTCGGCGAGATGTCAATGGCGCGGGGTGACGAGCGCCCCGCGCGCCGGCTCAACCGCGTAGCCGGCGCTGCGCTCGATGTCGCGCACCACCGCCTGCGGCTTTCGGTTGACGGTCAGGAACAGCTTCCCGAGATATTCGCCGATGAGGCCGAGCATGACGAGCTGCACGCCGGACAACAGGAACACCGATGCCGCAAGCGAAGCCCAGCCGGCGGGCGTCGCGTGGATCATGGTCTCGATGATCACCGCGGCGAATGCCACGATCCCCGCGAAGCTCAGCGCGAATCCGGTGAGGGTGGAGATGCGCAGCGGCATCACGGAAAAATTCACGAACAGGTTGAGCCACAACCGGACGAGGCGCCGCACCGTGTAGTTGCTACGGCCGGCCATGCGTGGCAGATGCTCGACCTCGAGCGCGCCGATATTCTGCGTCACCTGCATGATGAGCCCGTCGACATAAGGAAACGGACCCTCGTAATCGACGATCGCCTGCGCCATGAAATGGGTCATGCAACGGAAGGTCGACAGATAGAGCCCCTTGGGCTTGTGGAGCAGGACGTCCGCCGCGCGGTTGCTGAGGCGGCTTGCGAGATTGCGCCAGGAATTGTGGCGCTTGCGGGCATAGCGCGTGTAGACCACGTCGTGTCCGCTTTCCTGCGCATGCCGCAACAGGCGCACGACCTCGTTCGGCGGGTTCTGCAGATCGTCATCCATGGTGATGATCCATTGCCCGCGCGCCACCCTCAGTCCCGCCATCACGGCGTTGTGCTCGCCGTAATTCTGCGTGAGGTTGACGAGCGTGATCGGCACTTGGGCCCGCGCGACGAGCCGGCGGCACACGGCGAGGCTGTCGTCGGGGCTGCCGTCATTGACCAGCACGATCTCGTGCCCTCCCGGCACGTCGAGCGCCTCGAGCGCCGAGACGAGCTCGCCGATGCTGGCGGCGCCGTTGAAGACCGGAATCACGATGCTGAGCGCTGGTCGTTCGAAAGTCATGGCCGCACCGAGGTTGCGAGGATCGAGCCGCCGAAGGGGAAGCGGACCCCCGCGGCGACGAGCGCGCGCTCGAGCCCGAGACAGGCCCCGAACACCCGCTCAACCGGCGGCGGCAACAGCGTCACCTCGCTCGAGCCGTCGCGCGGCCCGAGCTTACGCCGCAAAACCATCAGCGGAAAGAGCAGGCTGTTCCAGTACCGCGCCGACGACGCGGCGAATCCGGCCTCGGCCAGAAGGCGCAGCACGCCGGCCCGGTCATAGCGCCGCACATTGTCGACCGCGCGGTCGTGTGCCGAAAGAAGCCAGCGATAGGCGGGCAGATTCAGCACCAGCACGCCGCCGGGCTTGAGGCAGCGCCGGAACTCGACGAGCGCCTTCGCCTCGTCGACGCCGCGATGACACAGCACATCGGCGCTCCAGATCGTGTCGAAGGCGCGGTCCGGAAACGGCAGCGCGTCGACGCTGCCGGCAACAATGGAAGCGCCGCTCTTCGCGCGCGCTACGGCGCAGGCGCGCTCGTCGCGATCAAGGCCGATGGCGCGTCCCGCGCCGCCAAGGCGCGCGAGGAATCCCCCGGTGCCACAGCCGGCATCGAGCGCCAATCCCGCCGTCGGGCCGCCTGCGGCCACAAGATTGTCGTGCAGGCCGCGAAACCACCACATGCGGTCCTCGACCGCGGCGAGGCGCTCATATTCGCGCCGCTCCACTCAGCTGCCGCCCGCGTCGCCGCCGAGATGCGCCAGGATCTCGCGGCGGTCGATCACCAGCGACAAAAGCGTATCGAGCCGCTCGACCCGGTAGATCACTTTGCCCGGTACCGCTCGGTCGCAATTGTCCTTGGTGAAGGCGATGAAGAATTCGGCGCGCTCGCGGTCGGGGACATAGATGAAGTTGTGCGGGAAAAACGTGACGGCCGAGACGGGCGGGCCGCACACGGCGACGGTGAAATCATGATCCGTGAATTCGGGGCCGTATTCGGCGCGCAGATAATCTTTGAGGCCATGCACCGCCTCGGCATAGGAGTTGGCCCAGTAATCGAGCTTGAACCGCCCGCGCGCGCCATGCACGCCGCCGATGAAGGCGTTGTAATAGACATATTCGTCGGGATGCAGCATCGCCATGATGCCGATATGGTAGGCGCCATAAAGCGCGATCGCGCCATAGGCGGCGCGGCGCCACGCGACCGTGCCAAGGCGCTCGAGGGCGCGGTCGGCCACCAGCGCCGCGACGCACGCGATCGGCGGCAGCACAAAGATGAAATGACGCATCCCGTCGAACAGCACGGCTCGGATCGCGATCGCGTAGCCGACCGGGAACAGGATCGCGAAGGCCAGCATGAAAATGCCGATGGCGCGCGCCCGCTCGTGCCGCAGCGCGCCGCGCTCGAGCGCCCGCCACGCGACGAACGGTGCTGCCGCCAAAAGGATCAGCACGAGCTCGGGCAGCGCCAGCACGATATAGACCGGGAGATAGGCGCGCGGCAGGCTGGCCGCGGGGAAATAGCTCCCGGCAAAGAGCGTCCGATAGGGAAACACCTGGTGTGAAAAGGCGGCGAGCGCTTGCAGCGGATGCCCGATCGGGTCGCTCTGCGCCCAGGGCCACGCGAGCAGCATCACCGCATAGCCGACGAGCGTCACCGGAACGAAGACCCGCGCCATGCCGACGATGAACTCGGCGCCGAAAACGCGCCAGCGCGCCGCCTCTACGCCGCGCCAGGCCGCCGACATCAGCAGCATGAGCCCGACATAGCCCAGCAGCATGAGACCGCCGACCCGCACGCCCGAAGCGAGTCCCACGGCAATCCCCAGCGCGCCCACGCGCGCCCACGGCGGACGC
Source organism: Allostellaceae bacterium (assembly GCA_035509095.1). GTDB lineage: Bacteria > Pseudomonadota > Alphaproteobacteria > ATCC43930 > CGMCC-115725 > DATJLY01. The sequence goes on from DATJLY010000409.1 coordinate 11,379, forward strand.
GGCACGGTCGGCAGCAGCCGCACCATGGCCCAAAGGGCCCACGCCATCGCCACCGCGAACGGCACGTCCTTTGGGTTGTTGAACATCTGGCCGTAGTAATTGGGCGTGAGCAGCAGGAACAACGCGGCGATGAAGCCCGCGCGCCTGCCGCCGAGCCGGCGCGCCAGCCGCCAGACCGCGATGAGCCCCAGGACGCCGACGAGTGCGTTCAGGAGATGCCGTGTCTCGTAGGTGCCGAACGGCGAGACCAGATTGACCGCCGCCGCCATCATGTCGAAGGCGGCGCCGTAATTGATGAGGTCCTGATCGCTGAGCGCGCGGAGATCGCGGAAATGCGAGACGTAATAGTCGAGCGCGAACACGCCGTACCAATTGTTCGCGTCCTCGTCCCAGGTGACACCGTACTGGTCGAAGGTGAGGATCACCAGAAGCGTCGCCACGACGAACAGCACGAAGGCCGCGCGGTCCCAGCCAAGGAGCGCTGAGGGCCGGCGCCCCTGATCTGCGCTTCCGGCGATGCCGATCATAACCCGCAGGCCGCCATCATCCGGGCCAGAACGCCATCGCTGCCGAAATGCGCCGCTGCCACGTCGCGCGCGGCGCGGCTGTGGCGCGCATAGTTCGATGCCACGGCGTCGAGCGCGGCGAGCGCTTCCTCGGCGGTCGCGTACTCGAACAATCCCTCGCCCGAGGGATAGAACCGGGTCCAGCCGGTGCGCATCGTGACGACCGGCCGGCCGCTGGCGAGGTAGCACACGCTGCGGTCGCTGAACCAGCCGCTCGCCGGCCGGACATAGATGTCCTTTGCCACGGTGAACTCGCCGCGAGAGCCGGCGATGAAGTCGGCATAGGCGCCCATGTCGGCCGAGACCGGGCGCGGATCGGTCAGCCGCCAGCCGGCATCCGTCACCTGGCGCCGGACCGCGTCGTCGGGAGGCAGCATCGCCATCTCGAAATCCTGGCCCGAGCGCCGTGGCAGGTCGAGAAAGCGCAGGAAATTGACGTGCTTCGACCAGACATAGGTCTCGCCCGCAAAGTCGATCGTCTTGCCCTTGTTCTCCCAAGTCGCGATGGTCGACCAGGCGGCGCCTTCTGCCCTGGCCCTGGGCCACAGCGCCAGCACCACGGGCGGCCTTGTCCCTTGCCACGGGATGCCGGCAAGCGGGACGATCCAGCCCGGACCGCCGACATTCTCGCCATAGGTGAAGAAATGCGTGTGGGCGTCGAGATAGGCGCGCGCCTGCGGATCGGCGTTCGCATATTTGATCTGCTCATAGACGGGGTCGGTATCCACCATAATGCGGACCGGGCAGGCGAGATGCTCGTCCCGGAGCCGCACGGCGCCGCAGAGATTGATGATCGCATCGGCCCCGGAATAAAGCGCCCGCACCTGCTCGCGCGACAGGCCGTGATAGTGGTCGTTGATCGCGTCCCAATAGGCCCAGCGGCCGGCGAATCCGTGCCGTTCCATGGATCGGCGCAGAAACTCGACATTGTAGTCGCACGCCATGCTCACGCTGTTGATGCGCGGGTCATAGGGATTGGCGCCGTGATCCTCGACGTACCACGTCTCGAAGCCCAGCCGCTCGAGCCCCGCGAGATACTGCACGGCCTGCCAGGCGATGCCCGCCAAGGGCATCTGCGCAACGAAATGCAACACCACGACCCGACCACGCGCCACCGCCGCACCTCCCGGACCCAAGTCTAGCAAAGCCGTCTCAAGAATCCTTACTTCTCCTGGGGTTGAACCCGCCTGGCGCGCGTGGTAGCAAAAAACTCATGTTCGATCGTTTGCGGCTCTGGCTCGAGGAGGCGGCCGGCGAGCACTCCGAGAGCCGGGACGCGTTGCAGACGGCCGTTGCGGCGCTCCTCGTCGAAACGGCCCGTGCCGACGATCGTTATGACGCGCGCGAGCGCGATGTGATTGATCGGTTGCTGCAGCAGCGTTTCGGGTTGCAACCGGCGGCGGCGCACGAGCTGCAGGAGGAGGGGGCGCAAAGGGCCAGCCGATCGGTGCAACTGTTCGGCTATGCCCGGACGATCAATGAACGGCTGCCGCGCGAGCGGCGTGTCGGGCTGATCGAAATGTTGTGGGAGGTCGCCTACGCCGACGGCGTGCTCGATCCGCTCGAGGACAGCCTGGTGCGACAAGTTGGCGGCCTCATTGATGTCAGCGATCAGGAACGCGGCGCGGCGCGGCGACGCGTGATGGAGCGGCTCGGCATCAGGGATCAGAACTGACGGGGCGGCAGGCGCCGTCCCCTCGCACGAGGAAGAGTCAAGACCATGACCTATGTCGTTCTCGAAGCCTGCATCAAGTGCAAGTACATGGACTGCGTCGAGGTGTGCCCCGTGGA
>DATJLY010000410.1:0-7365 GCA_035509095.1 Allostellaceae bacterium
GCGACAGCACGGTGCAGATCACTTGGGTCTCGTTGCGGAAGCCCGGGGCGAACAGCGGCCGGATCGGCCGGTCGATCAGGCGCGAGACCAGCGTCTCCTTCTCGGACGGACGGCCTTCCCGCTTGAAGAAGCCGCCGGGAATCTTTCCCGCGGCAAAGGTCTTCTCCTGGTAATTCACGGTCAGCGGAAAGAAATCCTGCCCCGGCTTGGCCTGCTTCATTGCGACCGCGGTGCAGAGCACCGTCGTTTCACCATAAGTCGCGAGCACGGCGCCATCGGCTTGGCGCGCCACACGGCCGGTTTCGAGCGTGAGGCGGCGGCCGCCCCACATCAGCTCCTTGCGGATTACGTCGAACATCTCTCTTCTCTCTCTTCTCTCTCTTTGAAAGGCAAAGCGCGCGGCGCGCGGTCGAAGCCGGCCGCTGCTCCCGCGCGCAGGATTTTGGCAATAGTGAACTGGGCGCGTTCGTCCGCGCGCCCCGGGTTCTGCTCCGCGTTCAGCGGCGGAGCCCCAGCCGCCCGATCAGCTCGTCATAGCGGGCGGAATTCGTTCGCTTCAGGTAATCGAGCAGGCTGCGCCGCTGTCCCACCATGACCAGCAAGCCGCGGCGCGAATGGAAATCCTTTTTGTGCGTCCCGAGGTGATCGGTCAGATTGCGTATCCGTTCCGACAGGATGGCGACCTGGACCTCGGGCGAGCCGGTGTCGCCCGCGGCCCGGGCATATTCGGTAATCAGTTCTTGCTTCCGCACGGCGGTTATCGACATCGGGAGACTCCTTAGAGGTTCATGACGCGCACCGGCCGAAGTCCGCCCGACTCGATCTCGACGAGTGCCACGAGCTTTCCATCGCTCATCGCACAGAGCGTCGCACCGTCGCCGATTTGATCGATGCGCGTCCGATCGGACGGACGCAACGGCGTTACGGTTTGTCCGCAACGCAAGGCGTGGGCTTCGGCCTCCGTCAAGGCAAACGCCGGGATGTCGTCCAGCGCCGTCTCGACCGGAAGCAGGTGCTCCGATTGGACGGCACTATGCCCCAGAGCAACAAGATTATCCAGGGAAATCGCCTGTTCCAGGCTGAACCGCCCGACCGCATGGCGACGCAATTCGCACACATGGCCGTAGGTGCCTAGCAAGGCGCCGAGGTCGCGGGCCAAGGCGCGGACATAAGTCCCCCGGCCCACCACCGCGGCAAAGGCCGCGTGGTCGTCGTCTGGCATCGCCAAGAGCCGCAAGCTGTCGATTTCCACCGGGCGCGGTTCGTGAACAACCTCGATCCCGTCACGGGCCAGGTCATAGGCGCGTTCGCCGCCGACCTTGAGCGCGGAATAAGTCGGCGGGCGTTGCATTTGCGGCCCGGTGAGGCGGGCCAGAGCCGTTTCGATCGCATCGCGCGTGGGACGAACCAGGCTCGTCGCCGTGACCGTGCCCTCGGCATCATCGGTGTCGCGCGCCTCGCCCCATCGCACGGTGAAGTGATAGACCTTGCGGCCTTCGATCGCCCAGGCGACCGTCTTCGTGGCCTCGCCCAGCGCGATCGGCAGGATGCCGGTCGCGAGCGGATCGAGCGTCCCGCCATGTCCGGCCTTGGCGGCACCGGTGGCGCGCCGCACCGCGGCCACGGCCTGGGCCGAGGTGATACCCCGCGGCTTGTCGAGCACGATCCAGCCATGCACCGGGCGGCCGCGCCTAGCACGCGTCATCGCCGTCCCCATCATCGGCCCCGGGGGCAAGGTCGCGTTCTACCTCGGGCCGGCGCAGCGCCGCGCTGATGCTGTGCGCGTGGTCGAACGCGGTGTCCAGCTCGAACGCAAGATCGGGAACCAGCCGCAACGTGACGGACCGGCCGATCGCTCGGCGCAGAAACGGTGCCGAGCGCCGCAGCGCCACCATCACTTCGGCCTGGCGAGCGCCGCCCAGCGGCATGACATAGGCGGTCGCGCGCCGAAGATCGGGCGAGACGCGCACTTCCGTCACCGTCACCGTGGCACCCGCAAGGTCGGGGTCATGCAGCTCGCCGCGCTCGAACACGCGCGCCAGCGCGTGGCGCAGCTCCTCGCCGACGCGCAATGGCCGTTGCCCCGTCTTTGGTCTCGCCGTTCTCGCCATTCCAACCGGGCGCCTCTCAGAGCGCGCGCGCGACTTCCTCGACTTCGAAACACTCGATCGTGTCGCCGACCTGGATGGCCTGGTAGTTCTCGAACGCCATGCCGCATTCGAAGCTCTCGCGCACTTCGCGGACCTCGTCCTTGAAGCGCTTCAAGGTCTTGAGGGCGCCCTCGTGGATCACGACGTTGTCGCGCAGGAGGCGCACCTTGGCGCCGCGCCGCACCACGCCGTCGGTGACCATGCAACCGGCGACCTTGCCGACCTTGGTGATGTTGAAGACCTCGCGGATCGCGGCATTGCCCAGGAACCGCTCGCGCCGCATCGGCGACAAGAGCCCGCTCAAGGCCGCCTTCATGTCGTCGATCACGTCGTAGATGATCGAGTAGTAGCGGATCTCCACGCTGTCGCGGCGCGCGAGATCGCGCGCCTGCGGATTGGCGCGGACATTGAAGCCGACAATGACGGCGTTCGACGCCTTGGCCAGAATCACGTCGCTTTCATTGATGCCGCCCACGGCGCCGTGCAGGACCCGCAAGGTCACCTCGGACGTCGACAGCTTCTCGAGCGATCCGGTGATCGCTTCGAGCGAGCCCTGCACGTCCGACTTCACCAGGACGACAAGCTCTTTGGCGTTGCCGGCGGCAATCTGCGAGAACATCTGCTCGAGCGTGCCGCGGCCGCCGACCGCCGCTTGCTGATCGCGCCGCCGGCGCTGACGGTAATCCGCGATGTCGCGCGCACGGCCTTCGTTCTCGGCGACCACGAAATCATCGCCCGCGAGCGGGGTGCCGTTGAGCCCCAGCACCTCCACCGGCGCCGACGGGCCGGCATCCTTGATGGAATCGCCCCGGTCGCTGGCAAGAGCGCGCACGCGGCCCCATTCGCTGCCGGCGACGAAGATATCGCCGACCTTGAGCGTGCCGCGCTTGATCAGCACCGTGGCGACCGGGCCGCGCCCGCGCTCGAGCTTCGACTCGATCACGACGCCGTCGGCAAGCCGGTCCGGATTGGCCCTCAGGTCGAGGATTTCCGCCTGCAGCAGGATCGCTTCCTCGAGCTTGTCGAGGCCGAGCTTCTTGGTGGCGGAAACCTCGATGTCCAGCACCTCGCCGCCCATTTCTTCGACGACGATCTCGTGCTGGAGCAACTCCTGGCGCACGCGGTCGGGCTTGGCGTCGGGGCGGTCGATCTTGTTGATGGCGACGATGATCGGGGCGCCTGCCTCCTTGGCATGGCGGATCGCCTCGATGGTCTGCTCCTTGACGCCGTCATCGGCCGCCACCACCAGCACGACGATGTCGGTGACGTGGGCGCCCCGCGCGCGCATCGCGGTGAAGGCCTGATGGCCCGGCGTATCGATGAAGGTGATGCGCTGGCCGCCTTTCAGGGTGACCTGATAGGCACCGATATGCTGCGTGATGCCGCCGGCTTCGCCGCTCGCCACGTCGGTCTGGCGGAGCGCGTCGAGGAGCGAGGTCTTGCCGTGGTCGACATGGCCCATGACCGTGACGACCGGCGGGCGCGCGGTCATCGCCTCGGGCGAATCGGTCTCGCCGCCGAGGCCGATTTCGACATCGGCCTCGGAGACGCGGCGAATCCGGTGGCCGAACTCGCTCACCAGAAGCTCGGCGGTGTCGGCATCGATGTTCTGGTTGATGGTCGCCATCACGCCCATGCGGATGAGCGCCTTCATCACGTCGGAGCCGCGCTCGGCCATGCGGTTGGCAAGCTCTTGCACGGTGATGTGCTCGGGCACCACCACGTCGCGGACGATCTTGCCTTGGTCCTGGAGCTGCATGAGGGCGCGCTGCTTTTCGCGCTCGCGGTGGCGCCGCACCGAGGCCAGGCTGCGCTGGCGCTCGTCCTCGTCGGAGTTCAGGACCTTGGTGATGGTGAGCTTGCCGGTGCGCCGGCGCGGCTCGTCGCGGCGCGGGACCGCCGGCGCCTTCTTGACCTCGGCGCGCAGGCCGCGCTTGGCGATGGCTTCCTCTTCGGTCTCCTCTTCCGGCGCCTTGACCTTGCCAGCCGCGGTCAGCGCCGCGACCTTGGCGGCCGCGGCCTTCCCTGCCCGTTCGGCGACCTCGCGGCGCGAATCCTCATCCGCCTTCTCGGCCTTGCGGCGCGCATCGTCTTCGACGCGGCGCGCCTCTTCGTCCTGCTTGCGGCGGGCCTCTTCCTCGGATTTGCGAAGGGCCTCGACCTCGGCTTGGCGCTGACGTTGTTCTTCGGCCTGGCGCTCCGCCTGCTCGCGCTCGTGCTCTTCGTCGAGCGCCGCCTGGCGCTTGGCCTCCTCGTCGGCGCGAATCGCGCCCTTCAAGGCCCGCGCGCGATGAGCCCGCTCCTCGGCGGTGAGGCCGTGCGGGAGCACCACCGCCCGGCGCACGGTCGGCGTCGCGGCGGGCGCAGCCGCCGGCGGCGCCGCTTCCTTGGCGGTTGCCGGCTCGGGGGTCTCGACCGCGCCTGGCGGCAGCGCGCGCTTGCGGCGCACCTCGACCTGCACGGTCTTGGAGCGGCCATGCGGGAAGCTCTGACGGACCTGACCGGTCTCGATCGGCTTGCGCAGCTCGAGCCGCCCGCCGGGACGGACGAGGCTGAGGGGCCGCTTGCTCTCTTGTTCCGTGTTATCGGTCATTGCGATCCGGTACCGTCGCTCGAATTCAGGACAATTGATAACCCGCGGGGCGGAGCGCGGAACCCTGCAAGCCGCGCGGCCTCCGCCTGAAACGACTGGGCCAACCGGCCGGGCAGCAGCGCCGCGTGGACGACATGCTCGCGTCCCAGCGCCGCGCTCAGCTCGGCCGCGCTCAGCCGGTCGATAACGGGCAGCCCGGGCGCCAGCGACTGGAGCTTGCCGCGGCTGTCGGCCCCGCCATCGGCCGCCTCGACCAGCACGGCCGCGCCACCTTTCTCAACCAGGGCGCGAACCTTGACGTACCCTGCCACCACCTGGCCGGCCTTGCGCGCGAGGCCCAAAAGCCCGCAGCACCGCGCCGCCAGCAGGGGCTCGATACGGTCCGCCAAGTCCGCGCCAACGGTCACGCCCTTGCGCGCCGCCCGCGCGAAAAGACGCCGTGCCACCGCCCCTGCCACTATATCGTGTCGCGCCGTCAACCACAAACCCCGGCCGGGCAGATTTCCCGCGACATCGGGCACAATCGTGCCCTCGGGATCCGCGACAAAGCGGATCAGCCGGGCCTGAGGCAGCACCTCGCCGGTCGCGATGCAGCGCCGGCCGGCCGCGTCATGGGAGAGACCCGGGCTCGGCATCCCGTCACTCGGCCTGCGGCGCCGTGCCGGCGGGCTCGTCGGCGAACCAGTGGGCGCGCGCCGCCATGATGATGGCGTTGGCGTCCTTTTCCTCGAGCTTGCCCGATCCCGCGATCTCCATGAGCTCGTCGGCGGCGAGGTCGCCGAGATCGTCAAGCGACTTCACTCCCTTCTCGCCAAGCGACACGAGCAGCGAGGGCGTGATGCCGGCAATCGTCGCGACCTCGTCCGAAACGCCGAGCTCCTGGCGGCGCGCTTCGAGCCGCTCGTTCAGCTCCTTCAGGAACGAGCGCGCACGCTGCTGCAACTCGCCCGCGATATCCTCGTCGAAGCCCTCGATGCCGGCGAGCTCGCCGGTCGGCACGAACGCCACTTCTTCGACCGAAGTGAAGCCCTCCGTCACCAGGAGATGGGCGATCACGTCGTCGACATCAAGCGCCTCGATGAACATGCGCGAGCGCGTGCGGAACTCTTCCTGGCGACGCTCGCTCTCTTCGGCCTCGGTGAGGATGTCGATGTCCCAGCCGGTGAGCTGCGAGGCGAGGCGCACATTCTGGCCACGCCGGCCGATCGCCAGCGAGAGCTGATCGTCGGGCACCACCACTTCGATGCGGCGCTGCTCTTCGTCCATCACCACCTTCGCCACCTCGGCGGGCGCCAGCGCGTTCACGACGAAGGTCGCCGGATCGGCCGACCAGGGGATGATGTCGATCTTCTCGCCTTGCAGCTCGGCCACGACGGCCTGGACGCGCGAGCCGCGCATGCCGACGCAGGCGCCGACCGGATCGATGCCGCTGTCATTCGAGATCACGGCGATCTTGGCGCGCGAGCCCGGATCGCGCGCGACGGCGCGGATCTCGATGATGCCGTCATAGATCTCCGGCACTTCCTGCGCAAAGAGCTTCGCCATGAATTGGGGATGCGTGCGCGACAGGAAGATCTGCGGCCCGCGCACTTCCTGACGCACGTCGTAGATATAGGCGCGGACGCGCTCGCCCTGGCGGAAGCTTTCGCGCGGCAGCAGCTCGTCGCGGCGCAGGATCGCTTCGGCGCGGCCCAGATCGACGATCACGTTGCCGAATTCCGAGCGCTTCACGAGGCCGTTCACGATCTCGCTGACGCGGTTCTTGAATTCGTTGTACTGACGCTGCCGCTCGGCGTCGCGCACGCGCTGGACGATGACCTGTTTGGCGGTCTGCGCGGCGATGCGGCCGAAATCGATGGGCGGCAGCGGATCGGTGAGGAAGTCGCCGACCTCGGCCTCGGGATTGAGGCGGCGCGCCTCGCCCAAGGGGATCTGCGTCGCTTCGTTCTCGACCGGGTCCGCGACCTCGCGAAACCGCATCAGGCGGATCTCGCCGCTCTTGCGGTCGATCTCGGCGCGGATATCGTATTCCTGGCCGTATTTCGAGCGCCCGGCCTTTTGCACCGCCTGCTCCATCGCCTGCAGCACTTCGTCGCGATCGATGCCCTTGTCGCGGGCGACCGTCTCGGCGATCTGCAGCAGTTCCTGGTTCGGGAGGCTTGTCATCGTTGGCATGGTCGTACCGTCAGGTGCGATTGCGGGGATTGGTGGCGGATAAAAGCGCGTCCGTCAGCACGAGGCGGGCGCGCGCGATGTCGCGGAACGGCAGCTCCACCGTCTCGCCGTCGAGCTCGAGCTTCACGGCTTCATGCTCGAAACCGAGGATGCGGCCGCGGAAGCGCCGGCGTCCCTCGCGCAGTCCGTTCAATTCGAGCTTCGCCTCGAAGCCGGCAAAGCGCGCATAGTCCTCGGGGCGCACGAGCGGCCGGTCGATCCCCGGCGAGCTCACCTCGAGAAGGTATGCCGATGCGATCGGATCGGCGACATCGAGAAGCGCGGAAACCGAACGGCTGATCTCGGTGCAGTCGTCGACGGTCATCGGCACGTCGTCGATGCGCTCGGCCATGATCTGCAACGTCGCCCGCTTGGCGCCCAAAAACGCCACACGCACCACGCGATAAC
>DATJLY010000411.1:0-4863 GCA_035509095.1 Allostellaceae bacterium
TTCTGCAGCCGGTAGAACTGGCCCGGGCGGAAGGCGCGCGCCGCGGCCGGGGCGCGGATCACCACCTCGACGATGGTCGGCGTCAGGCGCACGATCTCGGCAACCTCGGGACGCAGCTCGCGATCGAGCTTCGCCAGAAGATCGACGGGCTCGCCCGCGCGCGGCGGCAGTTTCGCCAGCATGCGGCTGACCACCGGATAGCCCTGCTTCGCCCCGCCCATCGCCTTCACGACATTGCCGGTGAAGGATGGATGCAGGTCGCCAAAGAAGCTGATCGCACGGCCATCGGGCAGCAGGCTCATCAGCACCCGCACCGCCTCGGGCTTGGCGACGCGCTCGGGCCGCACCGGCACGCCGGCCTCGTCATAGGCCTGGAAATAGCGTCCATCGAGCGCGACGTGGACCGGGTCTTCGCGCGCCAGCACCGTGTTGGGCTGGGTTCCGGCCGCGACCAGGATGGTGCGCGCCGGCAAGGTCACGCGCTCCCCGGTCTGCACCATCTTGCCGGTCGCGGGATCGACGCTGTGCTCCGACAGGGTCAACGCAGCGGCATGGCCCCATTGGTCCAGCTCGACGGCCTCGGGGCTCAATCCCTCGGCGAAGCGGATGCCCTCCTCCATCGCCTTCGCCACTTCCTCGTGGTTGAGCGTGTAGCTGGGCGCGTCGATCAGGCGGCGGCGATAGGCGATAGTGACGCCGCCCCACGAATTGAGGAGATCGACGGTCCGCGGCGCACGTCCTTCGCGCGCGGCCTCGGCACGTTCGGCGCGCAGCGCCCGCGCATGCGCCAGAAATTCATCGGCGGAGGCGCGCTCTTCTTCGTTCCAGCCGGTGCGCACGGACTCCTCGCCGCGTTCGGCAGCAAGCGTCTCATAGCGGGTCAGGAACTTCTCGACCTGCACCGGGTAGTAGGCGAGCGACTCCGTCGCCGTGTCGATCGCGGTGAGGCCGCCGCCAATCACCACGACCGGCAGCGAGACGGTGAGGTTGGCGATGCTCTCGGTCTTGGCGGCGCCGGTGAGCTGCAACGCCATCAGGAAATCCGAGGCCTGGCGCACACCGCGCGCGAGGCCGTTCTTCATCGGCACGATGGTGGGCCGGCCGGCGCCGGCGCACAGCGCGATATGGTCGAAGCCCAGCGCAAAGGCGCTTTCGACCGTGAGCGTGCCGCCGAACCGTACGCCGCCAAACATCGAGAAGTCGCGCCGCCGCTCGATGATGAGGCGCACCAGCTTCAGGAAGTTCTTGTCCCAGCGCACCGTGATGCCGTATTCGGCGACCCCGCCGAAGCCCGCCATGACGCGGTCGTCGAGCTGCTCGTAAAGCGTCGCGAGCTCGCGGATCGGCAGGAACGGCACGCGGGCGCCCCGCGCGTCGACGCCCGAAAGCGCCGGCGGCAGCGGCTCGATCTTCAGCCCGTCGACCGCGACCACGCGATGCCCGTCATTCATCAGATGATGCGCGAGCGTGAAGCCCGCGGGCCCCAACCCCACCACCAGCACCGTGCGCCCGGTCGGCTCCTTCGGCAGCGGCCGGCGCACATCGAGCGGATTCCAGCGCGTCAGCAGCGCATAGATCTCGAACCCCCAGGGCAGCGCCAGCACGTCCTTCAAGGTGCGGGTCTCGATCTGCGGGATGTCGACCGGGTCCTGCTTTTGATAGATGCAGGCCTTCATGCAGTCGTTGCAGATGCGGTGGCCGGTCGCCGCCGCCATCGGATTGTCGACCGCGACGATCGCCAGCGCGCCGATGCTGTTGCCGCGCGCCTTGACGAGGTTCATCTCGGAGATCTTCTCCTCGAGCGGGCAGCCGGCCAGGGTCACGCCGAAAGTGCTGGCCTGGAAGGCGCCGGTCTTGCGGTCTTTGAGCCCGTGCGAGCAGCTATCCTTGCCTTGGTTGTGGCACCAGATGCAGTAATTGGCCTGATCGAGTGCGCCGGTAAGGTCGGTGCCGGCGTCGGTGAGCGCGAAGCCGTCGCGCGCGCGGCGATGGTCGGGCGGCAGACGCAGCATGGTGACGCCGTGCTCGACCACCGTCTCGACCGGCACCAGATGGTGCGGGTCCACCCGGTGCGGCACTTTGAACAGCACGCCCTTGCGGTGCTTCTCCTGTCCCGCGGGCGCGAGCGTCGCCCAGGCGGCATAGCGCGCGGCAAGCGACAGCGCCGCTTCGTTCGCCTTCTCGTCCTTCATCCAGCGGTCGATAGCGGCGGCAAAGCTCGCCTCGGTGAGCGGGCCGCCGAGGAGCGCTTCGAGCGAGCGGCCGGTTTCCGCGCCATCGATCGCCGCGGCCTGCTCCGGCGTGACGCCCTTGACGGCGCGGCGCTGCACGAAGAGCCGCTTCACCGAATAAAGCGGCGCCAGCGCGTCGTGGCGCGCCTGAAGCGCCCGCACCTCGTCGTCGATCCCGAAGAGGTCGCCGATGAAATCCTCGAGATGCGGCGCCACATCGACCAGCAGGTCCGAATGCGCCTCGTTGGTCAGTGCCCCGGGATCGCGCCGCGCGGCGACAAGGCGGTCGTGGAGCGCCACATCACCCGCCGCCAGGTGCGCGATGAAGGCCGCGTCGAGCCGCGCGAGGCCCGGGCGCGTCCAGAGGTCCTCGTAGCCGAGGCCATGCTTCAAAACGAGGTCGGTCACGGGTGCCCTTTATAGACAATTGATAACGGTCGACACGAACCTATCGGTGTGACCGCTCCCTACGTACACCTATGTGGCGATTGGCGGGCCCGGCTTCAATAGCCGAGCGCGCAGCCATCCTTCCTGGGATCGGAACCGCCGATCAGAACCCCGCGCTCGCGGTCGAGCCAGATCGCCTGGCCGCCGCCAAAGGGGCGCGCGGCGATCCCGATCCGATGCCCGCGGCGCGCCAGATCTTCGGCGACCGCGCCCGGGACCGTGCGCTCGAGACCCAGCACGCCGTCGAAGGCGAAGCTGCGCGGCGCATCCAGCGCCGCTTGCGGATCGAGGCCAAGATCGAGGATGTGGGTCAGGAGATGGGCGTGGCCGGTCGATTGGTAATTGCCGCCCATCACGCCAAACGGCATCTGCGCCTGACCCTCCTTCATCAGCATGCCCGGGATGATGGTATGGAGCGGCCGCTTGCCGGGCGCGATCGCGTTGGGATGGCCCGGCGTCGTTCGGAACATCGAGCCGCGGCAATGCAGCAGCACGCCGCTTTCCGGCGCGAGGATGCCGCATCCGAACTCGCGGAAGAGCGAGTTGATGAACGAGATCGCGTTGCCGTCGCGATCGACGACGCACAGATAGACCGTGTCCTTGTGCTCGGCCTCGTCCCAGAAGGGCGCGGCACCGGCGCGGTCCATCCGGATGCCGGCCCGCACCCGCGTTGCATGCGGTTCCGACAAGAGCCGCGCGACCGGCACGTCCGTGAAGCGTGGATCGCCGACCAGCGCGTCGCGCTGGAAATAGGCGGCCTTGGTCGCTTCGGCGAGGAGGTGGATACGGTCCGCCTCGCTTGCGGCCTTGAGGTCGTAGCCAGCGAGGAGCCGCAGGATCATCAAAGCGGCAATGCCCTGGCCGTTGGGCGGGCATTCGAAAACCTCATAGCCTCGATAGGGTATCGAGATCGGCTCCACATACTCCGATCGCTGCGCCGCGAAATCCTCGAGTGTGTGAAGCCCGCCCTTCGCCTTCAAAGTTGCGACGATGTCTGCGGCGACCGATCCTTCGTAAAAGCCGCTGCGGCCTTCGCGCGCGACTTTGCGCAAAGTTTGGGCAAGCGGCGGATTGATGACCCGCTCGCCCAGACGCAGCGCGCGACCCTTCGGCGCGAAGATTGGCGCGAGCGCCGCGTCGGAGACAAGCTCGTCCTCATTGTCGGAGAAGTCGGCCGCGACGCGGGGCGTGAGCGGGCAGCCTTCTTCGGCAAGCGCGATCGCCGGCCGCAGCAACTCGCCCATCTCCTTGGTGCCATGATCGGCCGCAAGCCGGCACCAGGCATCGATCGCGCCCGGCACGGTCACGGCATGGGGCGATTGCGACGCGATCCCTGCCATGCGCCGCTCGGCATACCACGCCACATCGGCGGCTTTGGGCGCGCCGCCCGAGCCGTTGAGCGCCACCGGCTTCTCGCCGCGCTTCACATAGATCGCAAAGCAATCGCCGCCGATGCCGGTCATGTGCGGCTCGGCGAGCGTCAGGACCGCGGCCGCGGCGATCGCGGCGTCGACCGCGTTCCCGCCGGTGCGCAGTTGCTCGAGCGCGGCGACGGTTGCGGCCGGGTGCGAGGTTGCGACCATCGCGTTCGCGGCGATTGCGGCCGACCGTCCTGGATGTTGGAAATCGCGCATTCTGCTCCACTAGAAACGAGTGAAAAGACGCCCCCAAAAGGACACAATACCAACAATCCTAGTCTCTTATCATCCCCTGCCCGATGAACCGCCGCAGCCGGCAGGGCGTTACTGTGGAGGACTTGAGGCGGTATAAAATGCCCTAAATCGAGGGAGAACCCCGTGCCGTCGCACAAGGAATACACGATGACAATCATCGGGGCCCGTCGCGCTCTCCACTCGTATGGCCCGCTTCGGCGATTGGTTAAGGCCGGGCATCCCGCAGGCGTGGCTCGGTAGGACATGACACGGGCGGCGCGCCTTAAAAGAAACAGTCTTCTGATGCCTCGGCCGTCGCTCGAGCGGCTGCTGCTTGCCGAGGCATCGAGCGGGGTTGGAACATTCGAGTTCGACCTCGCGAGCGGCCAGTGGCGATTGAGCCCTTATGCGGCCGTCCTGTTCGGCTTCACGCCCCAATCGGCGCCGGACTCCTTTGCCGAATGGGAGCGCAACATTGTCGCCGTCGACGTGCCGAAACTGCACGCCGCCGAAACCGCCGCGAAGAACACGGG
>DATJLY010000412.1:0-4924 GCA_035509095.1 Allostellaceae bacterium
CAGCTCCTGGCCGTTGCGCCATACTTTGACGCTCGCCGTCTGGCCGACCTGAGTCTCGGCCACCGCGAGCGGCAGGTCGCGCAGCTTGGCGATGTCGTGGCCGTCGTAACCCACGATCACGTCACCCTGCTTGATCCCGACTTTTTCGGCCGGGCCGTCCTTGGTCACGTCGGCGACGAGAGCGCCCTCGGCCTTGGGCAGGCCCAGGCCCTTCGCGATCTCGGGCGTCACCTCCTGGATCTGCACGCCGAGCCAGCCGCGCGCCACCTTGCCGTGCTCTTCGAGCTGCTCGATCACGGGCTTCGCAAGGTCCGAGGGGATCGCGAAGCCGATCCCGACCGAGCCGCCATTGGGCGAGTAGATCGCGGTGTTGATCCCCACCACCTGGCCCTGGAGATTGAAGGTCGGACCGCCCGAATTGCCGCGGTTGATCGACGCGTCGATCTGCAGGAAATCATCATACGGCCCGGCGTGGATGTCGCGCCCGCGCGCCGAGATGATGCCCGAGCTGACGGTGCCGCCGAGGCCGAACGGATTGCCGACCGCGAGCACCCAGTCGCCGACCTTGAGCGCGTCGCTGTCGCCCCACGAGACATAGGGCAGCGGCTGCGGCGCGTCGATCTTGAGGAGCGCCAGGTCGGTCTTGGGATCGCGGCCGATGATCTTCGCCGGATGCTTGCTGTTGTCCTGGAAGATCACCGTCACCTTGTCGGCGTTCTCGACCACGTGGTTGTTGGTGACGATGTAGCCTTGGGGATCGATGATGAAGCCGGAGCCCAGCGCCATGCGCGCCACGCCCTGCCCCTGCTCCGGCATCGGCATGCCGTTGGGCCCTTGCTGGAAGAAGCGGCGCAGGAATTGATCGAACGGCGAGGCCGGGAAGTTCGGTCCGCTCTGATCACCAGGTCCCGACTGGTCCTGATCGCCCTGATCATCGCCCTGGATGGAGTCATCGGACGAGTTGACATCGTTCTTCATCGTCACGGAGACATTGACGACGGCGGGCAGGACGCGCTTCACGAGCGGGCTGAAACTCGGCAGCGACGTCACGTCGCCCTGGGTCTGCGCGCTGGCGTGGTTGATCGTAGCGGCGAAGGGAACGCCGACGAGGCACAAGGCGACGCCGCCGGCGAGCGCTGCCATGCGCGCGCGATGCCGGGCCGGGCGTGGGTTCAGGGATTCCATGGAGGCAAGCCTTTCGGGTGATGGGGCCGCGGCCCTGGCGTCAACGCGTGACGCCGCCGCTTCGTCCCGTACCATCGGGGCAAGCGGCTTACACCGCGCCTACAGCACCATTAAACTTTCGCAATCTTGGAATGAATCCCGGGGAAGGGTTTCACTCGGCCAGGGTCGAGGCGTCGATCGGCTCGCAATCCATGCGGCCCTGCAAAAGGCAGTCCTCGAGATTTGATTCAGCAGCGAGCGCGTCGAGGAGATAAAGGCTCGCGATCCCGAGAAGCAAGGCCACGGCAAGCCCGGCAAGGCTCGTCGTGAAGCGCGCGTCGTCCTCTTTTTCCTGCCGTTCGATCTCGATCTGCCGCGCCGGCTTCATGGTGCGGGCCCGTGCCCCGCCGCCGCGATGGCCCGCCACACTTTGGGCGGCGTCGCCGGCATGTCGATATGCTCGACGCCCAAAGGCCTCAGCGCGTCGAGGACGGCGTTCATCACGGCCGGCAGCGACCCGACCGAGCCCGCCTCGCCCGCGCCCTTGATGCCGAGCGCGTTGGTGGTGCAGAGCACTTCGTTGAAGGCGACCGCGATGTCGGGAACATCGCCCGCGCGCGGCATCGCGTAGTCCATGAACGAGCCGGAAAGAAGCTGCGCGCTGTCGGGATCGTAAAGCCCCTGCTCCATCAGCGCCTGACCGATACCTTGCACGATGCCGCCGTGGATTTGCCCTTCGACGATCAGCGGATTGATGAGGCGGCCGAAATCATCCGCCACGGTATAGCGGCAGATGGCGGTCGCACCGGTCTCGGGATCGATCTCGATCTCGCACACGTGGCAGCCATTGGGAAACGTGTTCTTGTTGGCGGTGCTGGCGCCCACGTCATCGAGCGTCGCCGGCAGATCGGCCGGCAGGTCCTTGGCGTCGCGCGCCCGCCGCGCCAAATCCATGATCGTGATGCGGCGGTCGGTGCCCGCGATCGAGAAAACGCCGTCGCGGAACTCGATGTCCTCGACCGCGGCCTCGAGGAAATGGCCGGCGAGCCGCTTGCCCTTGGCGATGATCTTCTCCGCCGCATCCACGATTGCCGTGCCGGCCAGCATCAGCGACTTCGCCCCGCCGGTGCCGCCGCCTTGGCCAAGCCGGTCGGTATCGCCCGTCACATAGTCGATGCGGTCGAACGGAACGCCGAGCCGATCCTCGAGTATCTGGGCGAAGGCGGTCTCGTGCCCTTGGCCCGAAGGTCCGGTGCCGACGCCCATGAAGACGCGCCCATCCGGCAGGAAGCGGATGTCCGCCTTCTCCTGCGGCATGTTCGCGGTCACCTCCATGTAGTAGGCGAGGCCGATGCCGCGCCGCTTCCCGCGCGCCAGCGCGCCGCGCCGCCGCTCGGGGAACGACGACCATTGGGACGCGGCGAGCGCCGATGACAGGTTCGACGGGAAATCGCCGCTGTCATAGGCGACGATGAGCGGCGTCTGATAGGGCATCGCCGACGGCGGCACGAAATTGCGGCGCCTTATCTCGTCGGGCGCGAGGCCGGTCTCGCGCGCCGCGCGATCGACCAGGCTTTCCAGGATATAGGCCGTCTCGGGCCGGCCGGCGCCGCGATAGGCGTCGACCCAGACCGTGTTGGTGAACATCGCGCGCACATGGACATAGGCCGCCGGAATGCGATAGGCGCCGGTCAGCAGCCGGAATCCCGCCATGGTCGGGATCATCACCGAGAAATACGAGAGATAGGCGCCGACATTGGCGAAGGTCTCGGCACGGATCGCGAGGAAATGCGCGTCGGCATCGAGCGCCAATTCGGCATGGACCTTCTGCTCGCGGCCCTGCGTGTCGCTCAAGAACGCCTCCTGGCGCTCGCAGGTCCATTTGACCGGCCGGCCCAGCACGCTCGCGGCCCAGGGGATGAGCGCATGCTCGGGAAAATCGAACCCCTTCATGCCGAAGCTGCCGCCCACATCCGACGTGACGACGCGGACTTTCGCATCGGGCACGCCGAGGCTCTTCGCGATCGCGGCGCGCGCGGCAAAGACGCCCTGCGTGCCGAGATCGATGGTGAAGCGGCCGGATTGCGGATCGAACTCGCCGACGACGGAACGCGGCTCGATCGGATTCACCACCATGCGGCTGATGGTGAGGTCGAGTTTTATCACCCGCGCGGCTTTGGAGAAGGCCTCGGCCGCCGCGGCCGCGTTGCCCAATTCCCAGTCGAGCGCGACATTGCCGGGCGCCGACTCATGCAGCGTCGGCGCGCCGGGTTCGGCCGCTTCCGCCGGATCGGCGACCGCGGGCAGCGTCTCATAGGCAACGTCGACCTGCTCGGCCGCATCCTTGGCGGCGGCGAGCGTATCGGCCACCACCATCGCCACCGCCTCGCCGACATGACGCACCCGGCCCGCCGCGAGAAGCGGCCGGCCCGGATTGGGATAGGCCGAGCCATCCCGGTTCTTCAGCGGCACGATGCATCTGATGAGGCCCAGATTCGCCCGCGCGATGTCGTCATGGGTGAAGACCGACAGCACGCCGGGGACGCGCCGGGCCGCGTCCGCGTCGATCCGCGTGATGTTCGCGTGGGCGTGCGGCGCACGCACGAAGACGGCATAGGCCTGACCCGGACGGTTCACGTCGTCGGCATAACGCCCGGCGCCGGTGATGAACCGCACGTCTTCCTTGCGGCGGACCGCCTGACCGATGCCGAACTGCCCCACGAAAGAGACTCCTCGACTGCGCGCCCCGCTCATCATAGCAGGAAAATCGAGGCGGACTTCACCCTCCTCTCGGGGGGTGCCGCGCGCTATGAAACCGCATATCCTTGCCTTAACGCCAAGAAGGAGGCATGCGATGCAGGAGCTCATTGTTCGCGCGGAGAAGATCGGCGCCATCCTGAAGCAGCGGCACGAGACCATCGCGATCGCCGAATCCTCGACCGGCGGTCTCATTTCGGCGGCGCTTTTGTCGATCGGCGGCGCGTCGGCCTATTTCCTGGGAGGCGGGGTCGTCTATACGCTCAACGCGCGGCGCGGCCTCCTCGAGATCGGCGATCTGCCGGCAGGCATGCGCGCCTCGACCGAGCCCTATGCGCGTCTTCTCGCCACGACGGTGAAGACGCGGCTTGGCGCGAGCTGGGGGCTGGGGGAGACCGGCGCCACCGGCCCCACCGGCAACCGCTATGGCGACGCCGCCGGCCATTGCTGCTTCGCCGTCGCCGGCGCGGTCGAGCGCAGCGCGACGCTCGAGACCGGCTCCGCCGACCGCCAGCCCAACATGCACGCCTTTGCCGCGGCGGCGCTCGACCTGCTTGCCCGATGCCTTGCCGGATAGTGGGACAGCGGCCATGATGCCGGCATCCCAAAGCGGAGAGGAGACGCTTTCATGACGCGAGACGTGACGGTTCAGGTCGGCGGCAGCGCCATGGCGATCACGGTCGCCGAACCCGCAGGCGCGGGCCCTCATCCTGGCATGGTGGTGATCCATCACCGCGAGGGGATCGACGAGTTCACCCGTGCCGTCTGCGAGCGCCTCGCGAAGAACGGCTTCACCGCCGCGGCGCCCAATCTGTTCCATCATCGGCCCGCCGGCGAGGACACGCGCGAATCACGCCGGTCGCTCAATGATGGCCAGGTGGTGGCCGACATCGACGCGACCATCGCCTGGCTTCAAGGCCAGAAGAGCGTGCGCGGCGACCGGATCGGCATCATCGGCCACTGCATGGGCGGGCGCATGTCCTATCTCGGCGCCGCTTCCAAC
>DATJLY010000413.1:0-10586 GCA_035509095.1 Allostellaceae bacterium
GGAGCGCAAATCTTCGCGCTGACCCAGCGGCACCGGCCGGGCTTTTTCGGCAAGCGCCAGCGCCGCCTCGGGGAATCGCGTCGGGATGCCGTGCGTGTGAATCGCGATCAGGCTGAAGGCGCGCGGGTCGGCGCTGTCGCCGATGCGCTCGATGATGCGCGCGGCCGGCGCGCCGAGCCGCCGCTGCGGCAGAATCTCGGCGAGCGCGATCTCGCCGTCCAAGGCGCCGCCAACATCCGCCGCCGCGACGCGGAACTCCATCCTCACCCGGCGGTCGGTGGGCTCGATCCGTCCGCCGTCGCGGTCGCGGCGAAAAATGCCGAGGACCGTCTCGGGCGCGGGCGCGACCGCGCGTTCGATGCGCGCCTCGTAAAGACCCGGCGACAGGCGCGAATAGTGCACGACCGCGCGTTCGCCGACGCCGAGCGCCGGCGCGCCTTTCGGGGCCACGATCCGGATGTCGGGCGGCGGCACGTCGTCCGGCCAGTCGAGCGGCCGGCCAGTCATCTCGCCGTCGAGATCGACCGACGTGATCGCCAGCAGTCCGATCGATGGCAGCGCCGGCGCCGACCGGCGGCGCCCGCGGCCGCCGGTCTCAGTCCGCAGCGCCGCGCGCTTTCTTTTGCTTTTGTCGCTTGGGCGGGGCAGCTTTTTTCTTGGCGGGCGCGCTCTTCCTCTGGGCACGACGGCGCGCTCCTTTCTTGGCCGACTTGGCGGGCTTGCCCTGCGCCGCTCTCGCCGCCAGCAGCTCGACCGCGCGCTCCAGGGTCAGCTCGTCGAGGTCGATGTCGCTCGGCACGGTCGCATTGATGCCATCGTGGGCGACATAAGGGCCATAGCGGCCGCGATAGAGCGTGACCGGCGCGTGGTCGGTCGGATGCTCGCCCACGACGCGCAACGGTTGCGGGCCGCGCCGTGGCGCGCGCGGCTCGGCCAAAAGGCTGACCGCGCGGTTGAGGCCGATGGTCAGCACGTCGTCGTCGGGCGCCAGCGACTTGAAGGTCTTGCCGTGCCGGACATAAGGCCCGAACCGGCCGAGCCCCGCGACGATCGGCTCGCCATCTTCGGGATGGTTGCCCACTTCGCGCGGCAAGGCGAGCAGCTTCAGCGCGCTCTCGAGCGTCACGTCGGCGATGGGGATGCCTTTCGGGAGCGACGATCGCTTGGGCTTCTCGCCGTCGCCAAGCTGGACATAGGTGCCATAAGGACCCTTGCGCAGGCTCACGGGAAGGCCGGTGTCGGGGTCGGTGCCAAGCTCTTTCGGGCTGACGAGTTCCGCACCGTCGCCATTCTGCCCCTCGATTCCCAACGGACGCGTGTAGCGGCAGTTGGGATAGTTCGAGCAGGCGATGAACGCGCCGAAGCGTCCGAGCTTCAGCCCCAGCCGCCCTTGATTGCAGACGGGGCAAAGGCGCGGGTCGCTCTTGGTGCCGTCGTCGGGGAAGAAGTGGCGGCCCAACAGCTCGTCAAGGGTGGCGATCACCTGCGTGATGTTGAGGTCCTTGGTCTCGTCGACCGCGGCCGAGAAATCGCGCCAGAATTCCTCGAGCACCTGACGCCAGGGAATGCGCCCGCCCGAGATATCGTCGAGCTTGTTCTCGAGATCGGCGGTGAATCCGTATTCGATGATGCGATCGAAGAACGAGGTGAGGAACGCGGTGACGAGCCGCCCGCGATCCTCCGGGACGAAGCGCTTCCGGTCGAGCCGCACATAGTTGCGGTCCTGTAGCACCTGAAGGATCGAGGCATAGGTCGAAGGCCGGCCGATGCCCAGCTCCTCGAGCTTCTTGACGAGGCTCGCCTCGGTGTAGCGCGGCGGTGGTTGGGTGAAGTGCTGCTCGGGCGTGACCTCGCCGCGCGTCAAGCGGTCGCGCTCGGCAAGCGCGGGAAGCCTGCCGCCTTCCTCTTCCTCCCCCGGATCGTCCGCATCCTCGTGATAAAGCGCAAGGAAGCCCGGAAACGCCACGGTCGAACCGGTGGCGCGCAACGTGACGCTGCCATCGGCGGGCTCGATGTCGGCCGCTACCTGGTCGATCAAAGCCTGCGCCATCTGGCTCGCGACCGCGCGCTTCCAGATCAGGTCGTACAGGTTGCGCTGTTCCTGGTCGAGCGCCTTGGCGGCGTGCGGCGGGCGAAGCGCCATGTCGGTCGGGCGGATCGCCTCGTGCGCCTCCTGCGCGTTCTTGGCCTGCGTGCGGTAGATGCGCGGCTCGTCGGGTACGTATTCCTTGCCGTAATCCTGGGCGATGAGGCGGCGCGCCGCGGCGATCGCCTCGTTCGACAAGGTGACGCCGTCGGTGCGCATATAGGTGATGAGCCCGACCGTCTCGCCGTCGAGGTCGACGCCTTCGTAAAGGCGCTGCGCGATGCGCATGGTGCGGCTCGCGCCCAGGCCAAGCTTGCGCGAGGCTTCCTGCTGCAGGGTCGACGTGGTGAAGGGCGGCGGCGGCGTGCGCCGGATCTGCCGCTTCTCGACCGATGTGACGCGATAATCCTGCCCGCGCAGGATCGTGTCGGCGGCGGCGCGCGCGGCGGCCTCGGTGGCGAGATCGAACTTGTCGAGCTTCTTGCCGTCGAGATGGGTGAGGCGCGCGGTGAAGCGCTCGCCCGACGGGGTGACGAATTCGACCTCGACGGTCCAGTATTCGCGCGGCTTGAACGCCTCGATCTCGGCCTCGCGCTCGCACACGAGACGCAGCGCCACCGATTGCACGCGGCCCGCCGAGCGGCTTCCCGGCAGCTTGCGCCACAACACGGGCGACAGCGTGAAGCCCACGAGATAGTCGAGCGCGCGCCGGGCGAGATAGGCATCGACGAGCTCGCGATCCACCTCGCGCGGATGCTTGAACGCGTCGAGCACGGCCTGCTTCGTCACCTCATTGAAGGCGACGCGCTTCACGTCGACGCCCTTCAGCGCCTTGCGCTCGCGCAGGATCTCGCCGACATGCCACGAGATCGCCTCGCCCTCGCGATCGGGGTCGGTGGCGAGATAGAGATGATCGGCGCCCTTGACCGCCTTCGCGATCTCTTTGAGGCGCTTTTCCGCCTTTTGGTCGACGAGCCACGACATCGCGAAATCGTCGTCGGGACGCACCGAGCCATCCTTTGGGGGAAGGTCGCGGACGTGCCCGTAACTGGCGAGGACGGTATAGCCCCGTCCCAGATATTTGTTGATTGTCTTGGCCTTAGCTGGCGACTCGACGATGACGACGCTGGTCATGAGCGATTCGTTGCCCTGCGACAAACCCGCAATAGATGGAGACGGCCCGTGGTTAAAGCAAGGCGACGTGGTTTCCGGGCTGGCGCTCGATCCGGCCGGCAAGCTCGAGCTCCAGCAACACCGTGATGACGATGGCGGGGGAGAATTGGCACTGTCGCACCAGTTCGTCAACCTCGACGGGCGACGGCGAGAGAAGCGACAGCACCCGGTCGAGCGCCGCGTCGAGGTCCTGCTCGTCGGGCGCGGCCGTGGCGGCGGCGGTGAAAAGCGCGCGCCGGCGCTCCGCCAAAGGCTTCGCCAACAGCGGCTCGATCTGCCCCATGATGTCGGCCGCGCTCTCGACGAGGTGCGCGCCTTTGCGGATCAGGTCGTTGGTGCCGCGGCAGCGCGGATCGAGCGGCGAGCCGGGCACCGCGAAGATCTCCCGCCCCTGGTCGAGCGCCAGCCGCGCGGTGATGAGCGAGCCCGAGCCGACCGCGGCCTCGACCACCAGGATGCCGAGCGCGACCCCGGATATGATCCGGTTGCGGCGCGGGAAGTGGCGCGCCTGCGGCTCGGTCCCCGGCGGCATCTCGGCGATCAGCACGCCGCGCTCGGCGATCTCGTCCTGAAGCGCGCGGTTCTCTTCGGGATAGACGGTGTCGATGCCGCCCGCGAGCACGGCGATCGTGCCGGTCGGAAGCGCGCCTTCATGCGCGGCGGCATCGATGCCGCGCGCCAGGCCCGAGGCGACCACGAGATGGTGCCCGCCCAGCTGCAATGCCATGTCGCGCGCAAAGCGCCGGCCATTGGCCGAGGCGTTGCGCGCGCCGACGATCGCGATCGCGGGCCGCGTCAGCATCTCCTGTTGGCCCTTGATCGAGAGAAGCGGCGGCGCATCGTCGACCGCGGCGAGCGCCGGTGGATAAAACGGCTCGCCCCAACCGACCAGCGACGCGCCCGCCTTGGCGAGCGCCGCAAGCTCGCGCTCCACCACCGCCTTTGAAGCGATCACGAGCGGACGCTGCCGGCCCCCGCGCCGCGCCAGATCCGGGAGCGCCTCGAGCGCCGCCTGCGCCGAGCCGAACCGGTTCAGCAGCTGATAGAACGTGATCGGCCCGACATTCTCGCTGCGCAAGAGGCGCAGCCAGTCGAAGCGATCGGACGCGGTGAGCGGATGCGGCGCGGCGTTCAGCATGTCAGCCGCCTTTGCCGGCGCCGATCCGGCTTTCCTCGCCATGGACGAGGCGCACCATGTTGCCCCAATGGCGCCACAGCACCAGAAGCGCGATGACGAGGATCGTCACGGTCGGTCCGGGCGCGCGCGTGAAGGCCCAGGCATAGAGCGGCGCGGCGCAGGTGGCGATGATCGCGGCGAGCGAGGAATAGCGCGTCACCGCCGCCACCACGAGCCAGGTCGCGCCCGCCGCCAATCCGACCGGCGGGACATAGGCGAGGATCGCGCCCGCCGCGGTCGCGACCCCTTTGCCGCCGTTGAAGCGCAGCCAGGGCGGGAAGATGTGCCCCGCCACCACGGCGACCGCCGCGATCCCAGCGAGATCGGCGCGCGCCAACAGGACGACGACGAGGCCTTTGCCGAGATCGAGCGCCAGGGTCGCCGCGGCAAGCCCTTTGTTGCCGGTGCGCAGCACGTTGGTGGCGCCGATATTGCCCGAGCCGATCTGCCTTATGTCGCCAAGCCCCGCGGCCCGCGTCAGGATGAGGCCGAACGGAATCGAGCCGACGAGATAGGCCGCGATGATGGTAAGCGCGAGCGCGATCACGGCAGCCGCGGGCTCAGGCGCCGTTGTATTGCCTCGGCCGACTTGTTAAGCATGAGCGGCTTCCATCTCCTCGGGCGATCGGGCGGCTATCACTATAGATAGGCGGATTGGCGCGATGAAGCGCGACGTCATCACGATCAGCGATCTCTCCAACGCCGAGATCGAGGAGATTTTCGACCTTGCCGACCGTTTCCTCGACGAGATGGCGCGCGTCGAGCGGCCCCATCAAATCCATGGTCAGCGCGCCGACGCCAAAGGCCATCTGCTGACGAGCCTTTTCTATGAGCCGTCGACCCGGACGCGCTTTTCCTTCGAGACCGCGATGACGCGGCTTGGCGGCAGCGTGCTCGGCACGGTCGATCCGGTCACGTCGTCGGCGGCGAAAGGCGAAAGCCTCGCCGATACCGTGCGGGTGATGGAGAACTATGCCGACCTCATCGTGATGCGCCATCCTTATGAGGGCGCTGCGCGCGCCGCGGCGGAATATGTCGCAATTCCCGTGATCAATGGCGGCGATGGCGGTCACGAACACCCGACCCAGACGCTTTGCGACCTCTACACCTTGCGGCGCGAGCATCGATCGCTGCGCGATCTCAACATCCTGCTGGTCGGCGATTTGAAGAACGGGCGCACGGTCCACTCGCTCGTCTATGGGCTCGCCCGGTTCGAGGCCAACATCATCCCGATGCCGGCAAAGGGATTCGAGCTTCCGGAGCATGTCGGGCGCCGGCTGCAAGAGGAATACCGCTATCATCCCTATACAAGGGAGGCCGTGTTTGGCGCGGCCGAGGATGTGCCGCATGTCGATGTGGTCTATGTCGCCCCGCGCAGCGCGCTGCATCTGAGCGCGCAGGGTCAGGATCCGGGCGCGAGCGGTGACGATGCCGCGCCCGCGGACGAGGTCCGCCGCGCGCTCAAATTCGACGTCTGCTATGTCACGCGCCTTCAGGGCGAGCGGCTGGCGCCGGGGCAGGGGTCGGGCGCCGATTATCCGGTCATCGATTCGAAATTCCTGCGCGGACGGCGCTATCGCGACACGCGGGTGCTGCATCCGCTGCCCCGGGTCAACGAGTTGGGATACGATCTCGACGACGATCCGCGCGGCATCTATTTCAAGCAGGCGGCCTATGGCGTGCCGGTCCGCATGGCGCTGATCGCGAAGATATTGGGGCTCGATCCGTTTCGCGCCGCGGCGCCGCCCGCCGCCGGCAAGCTCTATGGCCAGGCGGGCGGACTGCGTTGCCCCAACCCGCGCTGCATCACGTGCCATCCAAGCGAGAAGACCCATCTCGCGCCGAAATTCTGGTATGTCCGCTCGGCGCGGCCGACGGCGCGCTGCTTCTATTGCGAGACCGATACCGAGATCGCGTGCTACGCCGATCTCGGCTCGCGCCGCCTGTCGCGGGAGTTCGACCGGCTCGACGCGCTGACGCCGAGCGACGTTGCGCTTTTCACCACGATCGAGGATGCGCGCAAAGCGGGCTTCACCTGAGGGAGGAGGGTCTCATGACGGCTTATCTCATTGCCGATCTCGACGTGACCAATGAGGCCGGCTTCGCCAATTACCGCGCCAAGGTGGGGGCGACGTTCGAGAAATATGGCGGGCGGTACGTGGTCCGCGGCGGCGCGTTCGAGGTGCTGGAAGGCGATTGGCGTCCGACCCGCGTGATCCTCATCGAGTTTCCATCGATGGATGCGCTGAAGCGCTGGTACAACTCGCCGGAATACCGGCCCTTGATCGCCGAGCGCAAGGCGGCCGCCAACACCGACGTCGTCGCGGTCGAAGGACTTTAGCAACTCAGTCTGCGTCCGCCCCTGACGGTACCTCTCTCGTCATTGCCGGGCTTGACCCGGCAATCCATGGACCCGCGGGTCAAGCCCGCGGGTGACGGAATTGGGAAAGTGATTCACCCGCTGCGCGCGGCGCTTCGATCGAACCCGCCAATATAGGGTCGATAGCATCAATATAAGAGGACGGCGCCGTCTCGATATAGGAAGGCGGCGCCTTGTCGCGGCGTCATAGACTTCGGAGAGTCCGCGATGTCCCGGTTCATTGCCCTTTATGCGCTCGGCCTGTTGTTCGCGGGCTGCGCAGGACCCAATCCCGCTCCGCAGCCGGAAGCCGGCTTGAGTTATGAATCCGCGCAGCCTCCCGGTGACACGGGGGCGGTGCGCCGCGTCTTTCATGACGGCGATATCACCGGAGAAACCGGCGTCGAGTGACCCGAACGCACTCTATGGCGCGAGATCCTCGAGCGCGCGGCGCTTGCCTTCTTCGCCCATGGTCACGATCACGATCGCGGCATAGAGTGCCACGACACCGAACATCGCGAAGACGAGCGGGATCGCGTTCCATTCGGCGAGCAGCCAGCCGACGATCATCGGCGCGGAAAAGCTGCCGAGCCGATTGAGGCTGCTGGCGGTCGAGGTCGCCCAGGCCCGCATCCGGGTCGGATAAAGCTCGGGCGTGAAGACATAGACGATGCCGGCGCACGTGCTGGCGCCGGTGCCCATGACGATGCCGCAGAAGAACAGCGCGGGCCAGGTGCGGATGCCCATGGGCCCGGTGACGATCACGCCCAGGATCGCGCCCAGCACCGCGACCACATACCCGCCGGTGAACCAGCGGATCCGGCCGACGCGGTCGATCGTGAAGGCGACCGTATAGGTGATGCAAAGCTGAAGCCCGCCCGTCACGAGCGACAGGATGATCGCGTCGCTCGCCGGAAGCCCGCCGATCTTCATGTAAAGCGTGGGCGCCCACGACTGATAGCCGTTGGCGATGAAATAGGGGCAGAACCACATGCTCCACACGACGAAGGTGCGCCGCGCATAGATGCCGCGGAACAATTCGGAAAAGCGCGTGCGCTCGCGCCGCACCGTGACGGGATGCGATGGAATGAGCGGCTTGCCAAGGCGCGCCGCCTCGTCCTCCATGCGCTGCACGGTTCGGTCGGCCTCGGCGAGGCGGCCCTTGGCGGCGAGCCAGCGCGCCGATTCCGGCAGCTTCCACGCCGCGATGATGGCGACGAAGGCGGGAATGCCGCCGACCGCGAACAGCACGCGCCAGCCCATTTCCGGTCCGAACGCCTTGAGACAGCCGAGCGCCACCGCGGGCGCGATGAAGATGCCCCACGCGAACATGGTCTCGTAGACGAGGGTGAAGAGCCCGCGCGCCCGGCTCGACAGGAACTCGGTGAAAAGCGAGACCGCGACCGGCACCTCGCCGCCCAAGCCGATGCCCTGGATGACCCGGGCCCAATAGATGCCGCTGACGCTCGCCGCGATCGCCGCGCCCACCGAGCACACGCCGAACAGCGCGATCGCCAGCACGAAGGCCCGCTTGCGGCCGATATGCTCGCTCACATAGCCAAAGGCGATCGCGCCGAAGAACTGACCGACGAAGGCCGCGCCCAGAAGCGCGCCGCTGTCGCGGAAATCGAGCTTGAAGCTCGCGACGATCATGGTGAGCGCGACGCCGATGCTCAGCGAGTCGAAGGCGTCGAAGAACGTGCCGGTGCCGAGGATGCTGGCGATCTTGAAATGGAACGGCAGGAACGGCAGCCGATCGATGCGGTTCGAGATGTCGTCCGCCGTCACGGCGCGCCGGCCGGCGTGTCCGATCTCCGTCGCAGCCACGCGGTCCTCCCACTTTGTCGTTGGCGCGATCATGCGCGGGCGGGGACGGCGTGTAAATGCGCCCTGCCGATTATCGCCCGAAGATGGCTGGAGATTGCCGATCGGTTGTTGTGGCGATCTTTCAATCGCCTCGCGATCGGTATAGCAATTTGAGCACCGTGGCGCGGATCATCTGGGACAGGAAGCGGAACCCCACCAAGCATGTCAGCGATCAGCTTGGGATAGAGCGTCGCGACCTAAGACAGGCGATCCACAAAATCAAAGCGCGGAGCAATCTTGGTGCCGCAGATCGCGTTATCATCTACGATGACGGAAGCGTCACGGATGAACACGGCGATCATGTTGGCAATATCCTCGACGAAGTCTGAGCCAACCGTGCGGTTTGCGACGTTCCGGGTCGAGGGCGATCGGCTGCAGCCCGACGAGATAACGGCGCTGCTCCAGATCACCCCTACGACTGCTTATCAAAAGGGAGAAAAGGTCAAATTCGGTCCGCGAAGCCCCGAAGTCATTGCCAATACTGGGGTTTGGTTCCTATCAACCGATAAGATCATCCCAAGCACGGACCTAAATGATCACTTGAGATATGTTTTGAAGCTGGCGCTTTCCCCTGGCGGAGACCCCATGTTGTCTTTGAGTTTTCATGACCTTCTGAAAAAGAAGAATCTGAAAGCGCATCTCACGATTTTCGTGCACGGCGGGAAAAAGCCGGTCCTGCCGCCTTCTCTTGAAGCCATGCTGAAGACCCTGCCAATGGACGTGCAAATCGATTTTGACGCGGGCGAATGAACTAGCCTGACCGATATGATTTGACCTTATACGCTAAGTATGGTATATACGTACATATGGTGGTACCCTGAATAGAAGGCACCCGTTTCGCCGATTATCAATTGTCGCGATTCCGCAGGCGGTCGAGGCAGCCCTGGAGGATATAGGCGGCGGCGGCGCGGTCGATGAGCTGGGCGCGGCGCCGGCGGGAAAGGTCGGCCTCGATCATCGCGCGCTCGACGGCGGCGGTGGAAAAGCGCTCGTCCCAGAAGGCGATGGGGACGTCGCGCACCGCCATCAGGTTGCGCGCGAATTGGCGCACGCTTTGGCTGCGCCGCGTGTCGCCGCCATCGAGCGCCAGCGGCAGGCCGATCACGACGGCGCCCACGCCGTGGCGGTCGATCTCGGCCAGGATGCGCTGGGCATCGTCGCGGAACCGGGTGCGGCGGATCGTGTCGAGCGGGCTGGCGACGAGGAGCGTGGTGTCGGAAAGCGCCATGCCCACCGTCTTGGTCCCGACATCGAGTCCCAAAAGGCGCGCGCCCGGCGCGAGCAGGGATTTGAGGTCGCTGGGGTTGCGAACGGCCATATCGGATGCTAGGGGTCGCGCCCCAGGCTGGGAGTGATGTAGCGCATGGCGTTGGACAAGGCCACCGTGGCGCATATTGCCACTCTGGCGCGGATCGATGTGCCGGAGGCGGACCAGGAAACCCTGGCGCGCGAGCTCTCCAACATCCTCGGCTGGATCGCGCAGCTCGACGAGGTTCCGACCGAGGGCGTCGAGCCGATGTCGAGCGTCGCGCAGATGAGCCTGCCGCTGCGCGAGGATGTCGTGACCGACGGCGATTGCGCCGAGCGCATCCTCGCCAACGCGCCGCTTCAGGCGCGCGGCTTCTTCGTGGTGCCGAAGGTCGTGGAGTGACGGCGCTTACCGAGCTGAGCCTGGCCGCGGCACGCGACGGGTTGAGGCGCAAGGCGTTCTCGGCGCGCGAGCTGGCGGCGGCCCACGTCAAGGCGGTCGAGGCGGCGCGCCCGCTCAACGCCTATCTCGCCGAGACGCCCGAGCGCGCACTGGCGATGGCGGACGCATCGGACCGGCGGATCGGCCGCGGTGAGGCGCTGCCGCTCGAGGGCATCCCGCTCGCGATCAAAGACCTCTTCTGCACCGAAGGCGTCGCCACCACCGCGGGCTCGCG